>JAZUFW010000103.1:0-4716 GCA_045640905.1 Lachnospiraceae bacterium | reverse complement strand
GATATTATGTAAAAAAGGACTTAGTTATGGATAGTAATATAAAGATAATACCATTGGGTGGATTCAACAAAATAGGAATGAATATGATCGCTATAGAGCAGGATGATACTATTATAGTAATCGACTGTGGTGCATCCTTTTTTGATGAATCGATATATGGTGTAGATACTATTATCCCTGACATTTCTTATCTGATAGAGAATATTGATCGTGTGAAAGGATTGGTTATTACTCACGGACATGAAGATCATATTGGAGCAATACCTTATATTTGGCCACAGCTGAAGGTACCCATATATGCAACGCCATTGACAGGAGCTCTTATTGAGAAAAAACTTAACAATGATGGAGTGAAAAAAGCAAGAATTAAAATAATTCATACAGGGGATTCCATTACGCTTGGTTCTATGCGAGTTGAGTTTATAAGAGCAAATCATAGCATACCTGATTCTGTAATGCTTGCGATTTATACAAAGTCTGGAGTTATAGTTCATACGGGAGATTTCAAGATTGACTATACACCAATTATTGGGGAATCTACTGACCTGAAACGACTCGGAATGCTGGGGTATAAAGGTGTGCTGGCAGTTATTTCAGACAGTACGAATGCGCTCGAGAAAGGGTCATCAAAATCAGAATTGGATGTTGTAGAAGCAATTGCCAATTTGTTTGATAAATGTCGAAGAGGAAGAATATTTATTTCAGTATTCGCTTCCAATATAGATCGAGTTCAGCAGATGATTCTGCTCGCTAAGAAGTATAATAGAAAAGTAGTAATACAGGGTGATTTAATTCTTGATATACTTGAGACGGCAAAGAAACTCTCATTAATTAATATTCCAGATGAAGTACTAATTTCGCTTAACGATATTGGAAAATATGAGGATGACGAGCTGCTGTTCATTACTACTGGAAATCATGGCGAGGCATTTTCGTATCTTGCTGATATTGTCAATGATATTAATACTTCAATACATATAAAGAATGGAGATAATATTATCTTTAGTTCTATACCAATAAACAGGTATGAGAAGCTCTTTAATGAGGTAATGAATAAATTATGTGAAAAGGGTGCAAATATTTATTACCAGGAGACGCATGTTACGGGGCATGCCTGTGCAGAAGAATTAAAACTTTTGTTTAATCTTTTGTCACCTCAATATGTAATACCAGCCCATGGTGATTACAGAATGCGATATGCTTCCGGTAAATTGGCAGAGAGAGTAGGAATTAGTGATAGCAATATTCTATATATCAATAATGGTGATATCCTTGAGATGGGAAAAGATTCCGCAAAGGTAACAGGCAATGTACCTCACAAAGAGATATTTGTTGAGGGCCTAGTTGTGGGAAATGAGAACACAAGGATTATCGAGCAAAGATATAAGATGTCTGAGGCAGGGGTTGTAACTGTAAATATGTGCTTTGATGCAAAGTCAGAACTGCTAACAGCACCACCACATTGCGTTTTAGTAGGCTTCGGTGATAGTGAGCCGGAGAATACGATATGCGCAACGGTTGAAGAAACTGTTCTTAAAGTAATTGGGCAATGCATAGGACAGGGAATCAGACATACTCATATGAGAAATTATATTAAAAAGACTGTTGATGAGTTCTTCTGGAATAATTATAAGCGAAAGCCGTTAATAATCGTTGAAATCAGAAGTACAATTATTTAATACAATATTTGTTGTTTGTTTACGACTGAGAAGTAAAAGCTTTTAAGGCACCTTTGTTGTTTCATGTATTTTATTATGAGATGCTGAGGGCTGTGAAAAGAAATGTAAAAGACGACAGAATAGAAATACCTTTATGAGGTGTTTTTGTTCTGTCGTCTTTTTTTGTGAGGATAATAATATGATGATTCAGGACAAAAATATGATACTTGAGGGAGCAGGCGTAACTCTGAGGCCCATGACCAAGAAGGATAGTGATAATGTATTAAGGTGGAGAAATGATCCTGCTGTGGTAAAGAATTTTATATACAGAGAAATCATCACTAAGGAAGAGCATAGTGATTGGTTTGCTAATAAGATCGAGAAGGGACTGGTTCATCAGTTTATTATAGTAGTAAATGAAACTCATAAGGAGATAGGTTCAATATATTTGCACAATTTTAATGACAATGCAAAATCTGCCGAATGGGGAATCTTTATTGGTGATGATAAGGATGTATACGGAAAAGGTTATGGGACAGAGAGTGCAAAGCTATTGTTAAATTATGCTTTTGAGACACTTATGCTCCACAAAGTAACATCAAGAGTATTGGCATATAATATAGCGAGTATAAGGATGAATGAAAAGGCGGGCTACATCCAAGAAGGATATCTGAGAGATGAATACTTATTTGATGGTCAATATGTTGACCTAATCCTTTTTGGAGTTATTAATGAGCAATAATATGAAAGCATATTTGGCTTAATGATTCGTCTGATATAAAGCTTGATTATAAGAGAGTTGCAGATGCACAGAGAATACGTAACAATTCAGATTATGATGACTTATTATCTTGAAAAACTCATATACTATGATAGCATATAATTGTATTTGGGCTGATTGAAAGATTCGGGTCCACCACTTGGCGGGTAAGACACCTGCCATTTTGTGTATTTATGGCTAGTTTAAGATTAATATATTCTGCACACGAGAAAAGGTTTTGCCCGTCTCGCGCTTTTTTTATTGCTAAAAAGTCCAGTAACCATGCGGTTTACGGGGCTTTTTCTTTTACCCGGATTTGCGTCTATTTGCGTCTGCAGCATAAATGCTGGTTTTTTCTGCATTTTCGGGTGTAATCTCCATCACTAATCCACAGCCTTTTATCCTACTTTTTTATACTGTTTTTAGAAGCTATATACTTCCCTACTGCAACTCCGGCAGAGAAGACTAAGCCATCGCCGGCGACATAGGCCATCTTATTATTAATTAGTGAAACTTGTATTCTTTCAGCGTTAAAATATCCATTTTTTATCAATGGGTGATGTGCACCCCACTGCCATGTGATATAATTAATTTGTAGGTATTTTGGGGGATTTATTAATGGAGAATTTGAATATGAGAAAATCTATTATAGGAATTATTATGGCAGTGACCCTTGTGGGTTCTTCGCTTGCCTTCCCCGTACAGGCGTATGCAGAAGATAGGGATTATGTTGATTACGAAGGTTTTTTGTCTACCAACGATTCTGGCTCAACGGTAAATAATAACTACGGAACGGTAGAAACCAACACCGGAACGGTAACCAACAACAACGGAACGGTAACAGCTAACAACGGAACGGTAACCAACAA
Source organism: Lachnospiraceae bacterium (assembly GCA_045640905.1). Lineage (GTDB taxonomy): Bacteria > Bacillota > Clostridia > Lachnospirales > Lachnospiraceae > JAILLW01. Next base: position 1,429 of record JAZUFW010000103.1, on the reverse strand, counting down.
CCAGGGAACGGTAACAGCTAACAACGGAACGGTAACAGCCAACTGGAGAACGGTAACCAACAACAACGGAACGGTAACATACAACATGGATGGAACGGTAACATACAACCATCAGGGCGGAAAGGTAGAAATCAACAACGGAACGGTAACCAACAACAACGGAAAGGTAAAAGGCAACCACGGAACGGTAACAACCAACAAAGGAGATGTATTCTGCAACTACGTAGATGGAACTGTAAAAAACAACTACGGAACAGTAGAAACCAACTACGGAACAGTAGAAACCAACTACGGAACAGTTGAGAATAATTTCGGAACAGTAGAAAACTACCAAGGAACAGTTGAGAATAATTTCGGTGGAACGGTTAATAACGCGAATGGCGGTACAGTTACAAACCAGTGGTATGAGTATATTATTAACGGTGGTAGTTATGTAAGCGGTAGTAACCAGACAACTGCCGATGGCAGAACATGGATTGGTAAAGTAGGATCGGCGTATGGTAATTTTGGGGATTGTTATATTACTGTAGTTGCTAATACAGGAATGACTATTGATTATGCGATGATTAATGGCGAACCGGTTCCTTATATTACAAATGCGGATGGCACTATCTCATTTGGAAATATTAGCAGTGCAATCAGCATATTCTTTAAGCAGCTTACTAACAATAATAACAACAATAATAACAACAATAATAACAACAATAATAATGACGATGAGAATACAGGTAACACATATGAATCGTCAGCAGATTCAAATGCTGCCAACCTGATTGCAGCTATCGAAGCAGTCATCGCAGCTGAAGAAAAAATGCCTGTTACATCATTTACATCTGATGAAGCAGTAGCTAAAATACCTGAAGCAGCAAAGATTTTAGGCGCATCTTACAACTTGTCGGCAATTACTACTTCACAGGGATTTGTAGCCGCAGTAAATAAGATATCCGAGAACGTTAAAGCTCAGAATGCTGCCAATAATACTGCAAGAAGAACATCGGTAACCATATATTCAGAAAAGCCCATGTTATTTACAGCTGATGTATTAAATGCAATATCAGCTTCTGACATCGATTTTGTATTTGTTTTTATGCATAACGGCAAGATGTATAAGGTAACGATTCCGAGAGGCGCAAAGATAGATTTTACCGGTCATGCGTGCGAAGGACCTTTATATTTCGGTCAGATTCTTGGAACAACAGAAGAAATCGGATAAATAATAGGATAGTATAAAACGTAGTCTATATTAAGAAGATACAGGAAGCACTTAAGAGCAAATCTTAGGTGCTTTCCGATGAGGAAAAATGACTTGACCAAAATGTTGATTATGAATACAATATAAGTGTAAATAACGTTCGCCCACCGTTGGCGTCTAATAAATGAACGGCTCGAAAATAATGTTCGCTCACCGTTGGCGTCTAATAAATGAACG
>JAZUFW010000102.1:0-47554 GCA_045640905.1 Lachnospiraceae bacterium | reverse complement strand
GAACTCGACAGACTGTGTTCGGACATACATATCGAAAAGAACAGCTCGGATAGTTTTTATATGCCGATAGACCGCAAATTCAGCGTTAACGGAATAGGTACCGTGGTGACAGGAACGATAAAGGCAGGCAGTATCAACCGCCAAGGTTCTTATTATTTGTACCCTTCATTAACGAAGGTGGCGATTCGCTCCATTCAGGTTCATTCAAAAGATTGTGAAGAAGCTCACCGCGGTCAAAGATGTGCAGTGGCTGTAAGCAACATGAAACCTGACGAAATACATCGCGGAGATGTACTTGGAACGGCAGGAGCGTATATGCCGACATACATGCTTGATTGCATGATATCAATTCTTGACAGAGCAGACAGCGGAATAATCAGCGGAACCAAAGTTAATGTATATCTGGGGAGCGCCGAACTTAGGGCAAAAGTGATTTTGATTGGCTGTGATGAAATAGCTCCCGGGAAAAGTGCGTATGCTCAACTTAGATTTGATGAAGAAACTGTAGCACAAAAAGATGATGTATTTGTAATACGCAGCATAAATCCTGTTGCGACTGTTGGCGGCGGTTATGTTATTGATCCTTTTCCGTCAAAGAAAAAGAAAAACAAAAACACATCAAAAGTGTTACAAAGTTTCAGAATAAAAGAAAGCGGAACGGATAAAGAAAAAGCGTACGAATTTGTGGATTCACACGTTCATAATCTGTTGAGAGCCGATGCACTTGATAAGGAACTGCAAGATGGAATACAGGAACTTATCTTGGAGGGAAAGGTCCTTAGGATTGATAAATACCTCGTAAGTAAGGAGCGAGTCGAAAAGATAGCATCATATTTGGAAAAAAAACTTGATGAGTATCATCGAAACAATCCCCAAATGCCGGGTGTGTTAACGGCTACGGCAGCTTCGTATATTTTTGGAAACTCATACAGGAATGCATCCAAAGTTTTGCTATCGTATTTTGCGGATGACAGACTTATTAAAATCGAAAACGGGTATGTCAGCTTATATGAGTTTGAAGCAAAGATTCCAAAAGAGCTCACGGAAATCAGAAAACGTATTTATGAAATATATTCCGATGCAGGACTTAATCCGCCTGCCTATAATGATGTGCGAGACATGTTTTTAAGCAGCAGGGAAGCAGTGTTTGTTATTAACGAGATGGTTAAAAACAAAGAACTCGTACGACTGGACGGAAGATACCTCATAGCACAACAATATTTGGACATTGCAAAAGACAAACTGGAAAAATATGCACTTCATTCCGAAGAAGGAAAGATAGTGCTTTCGGAATACAGAGACAGAATAAAATCTTCGCGCAAGATGGCACTTTCCCTGCTTGAATATTTTGACAGGGAAGGTATTACCAAATGTGACGGAGATGTCAGATTTATGCGCTTCTTGGAAACACATAAATAAATTCAATCATTATGGAAGCGGATGGGCGCCGGTGTGTCCCCCGGTCTTCAAAACCGGTGATAGCATGTAAAAGTGCTTAGGTGAGTTCGATTCTCACACGTTTCCGCCAAATACTCGCGGGAAACCGCTTAGGAGATATATGGATCATACATACAAACTTACGCATTTTGCACCCGAAGGAGGGTGCAGCGCAAAACTTCCGCCCGGTGAACTAAAGAAAATCATAAGGGATGTTCTGGCAGACGAAAGCGTTGATGAAAGACTGCTTTCGGGAAATATCAATAATGAGGACGCTGCCGTTTACAGAGTTTCGGGAACAACCTGTATGGTTTCCACGGTGGATTTTTTTCCGCCTATGGTGGATGACCCGTTTATATTCGGACAGGTGGCAGCAGCCAATGCACTGTCCGATATTTATGCGATGGGTGGCAAACCCGTACTTGCTCTGAATCTGTTGATGACTTCGTGCGAAGTGGATGATGAAGTATTGTCTTTGATACTTAAGGGGGCACTTGACAAGGTTAACGAAGCGGGAGCAGTTATAGCGGGGGGACACTCGATAACGGATAAAGGCCTGAAGTTTGGGCTGTGCGTTAACGGACTTATTGATGAAAATCATATATGGAAGAATCACGGGGCAAAAGAAGGCGATGTTCTGGTTCTGACCAAACCGCTTGGAGCAGGAATCTATTCGGTGGCATCCAAAGCAGGAATGCTGGATGAAGAAGATGAGGATGAATGGACAAAAAACATGACTCGCCTAAATAAAAATGCGTCACTTTTGGCCGAGAAATATGATGTTCATGCATGCACGGATATTACGGGCTTTGGATTGCTGGTTCATACCATGGAAATGGCAGCAGGTTCGAAGGCGCATGTCAGGATTTATTCGGATAAGGTTCCGATGCTGAAAAAAGCGCGTGAGAGTGCAATGTTGGGGCTGATACCAATGGGAACATACAGCAACAGGGCTCAGGCCGAAAAGGATGGAGTGGTCATTTCGGACAGCGTGGCATTGGATGTAGCCGACGTGCTTTATAATCCCGAAACCTCGGGAGGATTGTTGCTTGCGATGCCTAAGGAGGATGCAAGGCAATTTTTGGAGGATATGATAGCAACAAATGAGGATGCTTTTGTAATAGGAGATGTGCTAAAATCTAGCCTAAGCAAAGAACTTGTCGAAGTTTGGTAAATAATTTGGGGAAGATATTTTGATGTAAGGAGGGTATGTAATGAAACTGTATGTAAACGTTAATGCACAAAGGGGCGGAAACGGATCAAAAGAATCACCGTTTAAAGCAATAAACGATGCTGCGAAAATCGCTCGCCCGGGAGATGAGGTAATAGTTGCTCCGGGAGTATACCGTGAGTATATTAATCCCAGATTTTCCGGAACCGAGGAGCAGCGTATTGTATATCGAAGCGAAGAAAAACTGGGTGCTGTCATTACGGGTGCCGAGATAGTTGACAATTGGACAAAATACGAAGGCACTACATATGTAACCAGAATTGATAATACTGTTTTCGGTGCTTACAATCCGTATATTCAGGAGGTTGAAGGCGACTGGTATTTCGCAGATAATCACATGCACACCGGTTCCGTATACGTTAACGACAGAATGTTCTATGAAGCACAGTCTCTTTCGGAATGTCTCGAAGGAAAAGTGTATGAATTGAGCTGGGAACCCGAGTTTTCGATTTATAAATGGTATTGCGAGCAGGATAAAGAAAAGAACGAGACAGTTATTTATGCCAATTTTCAGGACCTTGATCCTGCCAAAGAAAAGGTTGAGATAGCAGTAAGACGTAATTGCTTTATGCCTTCCGAAAAATATATAGGATACATTACCTTGTCCGGCTTTAATGTAAATAAAGCAGCTACGACCTGGGCACCTCCCGCTGCGTATCAGGATGGTATGATAGGCGCGCATTGGTCAAAGGGATGGATTATCGAAGACTGCGATATTTCCGGTTCAAAGTGTTGCGGTATATCATTTGGTAATTACTCGCAGGAAAATAATGATAATTATTTCTTCTATAAGCATGTAAAGAGCCCGACCCAGATGGAAAGAGATGCCGTATGCCGTGCACAGTATGACGGATGGACGAAAGAAACGGTAGGCTCTCACATAGTCAGAAGATGTAATATTCACCATTGCGAACAGACGGGTATCGTCGGAAGAATGGGATGCGTATTTTCAATAATCGAAGATAATCATATCCATCACATTAATAATATGCATCAGTTGGGCGGAGCTGAAATAGCAGGAGTTAAGTTCCATGCTGCCATTGATGTTATTTTCAGAAGAAATCATATCCATCATTGCTCGATGGGTATTTGGACAGACTGGGAGGCACAGGGAACGCGTATTACCCGTAACTTCCTTCATGACAATAATCCTCCCGCAGGAATGAAAGTTAAGCCTGACAACTTTGATCAGGATATTTTTGTAGAAGTAGGGCACGGACCTACACTTATTGACAATAATATTTTGTTATCGAAGTGCTCCTTAAGAATAGCAACGGAAGGTGTGGCCATGGTCCACAACCTTATCTGCGGCTCGTTTGCCATGGTAGGCAGCGGCGTTGATTCAATTATTAACGGACAAAGAGAACCCAGATATACGCCTTATCACATTCCTCACCGCACGGAAGTTTTGGGCTTTATGACCATCCTGCACGGTGATGACAGATTTTATAACAATATTTTTGTTCAGAGATGGCAGGTTCCTTCAGATTTTCTCGAGGGATGGGATCCGGAAAGAGAAGCTGTTAATTTCGAGGTGGGAACTCATGTATGGGATGAATATCCGCTGTACGAGGACTGGATTACTCAATTCGGAATCGGTCAAAGACGACCGGATATGGGAAAACTTGCAAACGGTCATTTCGGACACCTTCCCGTATGGATTCACGGAAATGCTTATTTGGGCGGAGCCGGTTCGTTTGCCAAGGAAGAAGATAAACTGGTTGATGACAAGACGGATATTTTTGTCGAATATGAAGAAAATGACGGCCGGTTCAAATTAAAAACCAATGTATTTGATTTGGTAAAGAATTTCAAAGTTCATACCATCGATTCTGATACGCTGGGCAAGGCTTTCGAACCTGAAGAAAGGTACGAAAATCCTGACGGAACATCAATCACTTTTGATGAAGATTATTTTGGAAACAAGAGAGGACTCAATGTAATTCCCGGACCTTTTTCAAAAGCAGAGGATGTTGATACATTTGTATATTAGAACTTTTAAGGACAGGGAGATTTCCCTGTCCTTACTTTCGGCATTGCCAATTTTGGCTTTTATGTGCTAAAGTATGCAATGAAATAATGAGGATGGAACTTCCATCAAAGGAGATACTAAGAATATGAAACTAGGAATCGTAGGATTACCCAACGTAGGTAAATCAACATTATTTAACTCGCTGACCAAGGCAGGAGCCGAATCGGCGAACTATCCTTTCTGCACTATTGACCCGAATGTGGGTGTGGTAGCAGTGCCGGATGAAAGAATCAGATTGCTGGGAGAAATGTATAATTCCAAAAAGGTTACTCCTGCGGTAATAGAATTTGTCGATATAGCCGGTTTGGTAAAGGGCGCATCAAAGGGTGAAGGCCTGGGAAACCAGTTCTTGGCCAATATCAGAGAAGTTGATGCAATAGTGCATGTAGTCAGATGTTTCGAAGACGCCAATGTTGTTCATGTAGACGGAAACGTTGATCCGTTAAGAGATATTGAAACTATTAATTTGGAACTTATTTTTGCAGATATCGAGGTGCTTGAAAGACGTCTTTCAAAGCAGCAAAGGGCAGCATTTAACGATAAGAAGATTGCCAGAGAATGTGAATTCATTAAATCTTTGATTGCACATTTGGAAGGCGGTAATTTGGCTATATCGTTTGAACATGATGATGAAGACGAGGAGAAATGGTTCGGTGAATATAATCTTTTGACAGGAAAGCCTGTTATTTTTGCCGCAAACGTATCTGAAGACGATTTGTCGGATGACGGACAAAATAATGAGCATGTTAAAAAGGTCCGTGAATTCGCAAAGTCAAACGGTTCGGAAGTGTTCGTTATCTGCGCACAGATTGAGCAGGAAATTGCCGAACTTGATGATGACGAAAAGCAGATGTTCCTCGAAGATTTGGGATTGGCAGAATCCGGTCTCGATAAACTGATAAAGGCCAGCTACAAGATTCTCAATTTGATGAGCTTTTTGACAGCCGGTGAAGATGAAACGAGAGCCTGGACCATAAAGATCGGAACCAAAGCGCCTCAGGCTGCGGGAAAGATTCATACTGATTTTGAAAGAGGATTTATTAAAGCCGAAGTTGTAAATTACAAGGATTTGTTGGAACTCGGTTCTCTTTCGGCCGCCAGAGAAAAAGGTGTGGTCGGCATGGAAGGAAAGGACTACGTCGTACAGGACGGCGATGTAATTTTGTTTAGGTTCAACGTTTAGGTTTCAAAATTGCTTGCTTGCAAGGGCAATTTTGAACCTATGGGCTCTCGGCTATGCCGAGAGCATATAGAAGGTGTTTTATGTCAGCAACGGATATTGCATTTCCCAATTTGGGAATATATTTAACAAATGTACCGAAGAGCTTTTCAGTTTTTGGATTTGAAATAGCTCTATACGGCGTAATCATAGCGATAGGGATGCTTTGCGGAATTTTGATGGCTGCGCATGTTTCCAAGAGGACTTCGATAGATCCGGACACGATATGGGATTTTGCGATATATGCCATTATTTTTTCCGTAATATGCGCAAGACTCTATTATGTGATTTTCCAGTGGGACTATTACAAACGCAATCTTTTGTCCATATTCAATTTGCGACAGGGCGGATTGGCCATATACGGTGGCGTAATCGGCGCCTTCATTATGGTTTTTGCGTATTCCAAGATTAAAAAGATAAGTCCTCGTCTGTTAGGTGATATCTGTGTTACGGGATTAATTCTGGGACAGGCTATCGGACGATGGGGCAACTTCTTTAACCGTGAGGTGTTTGGACAGTACAGCAATAACTTTATTACGATGAGATTGCCCGTAGCTGCCGTCAGAGGATCGGACATATCTGCGGATTTGGCTGCAAAGATGGGAAACATAACGGAATATGTGGACGTTCATCCGACGTTTTTATATGAAAGCGTATGGAACCTTTTGATTCTGTTTTTGCTTTTGCTTTTCTGGAACAGAAAGAAATTTGACGGCGAAATGATTCTGCTTTACCTGGGAGGATACGGCCTCGGCAGAGCAATTATCGAAGGTATCAGAACAGACCAATTGTATATACCTCATACGACGATACCCGTATCGCAGGTGCTTGCGATAATTTTGTTTGCATTCAGCGTGGTTACGGATATTACGGTCAGATGCAGGATGCGAAATGACAAGGCAAAAACTGTGCAGGAAGAAAATGCTATGGAAGAAACGGCAAAAGAAGAAACTGTACAGGAATAATCCTATAGACATGTGGAGACAGGTATGAAAAAGAGAATATTAATATTATTATTGGCGTGCTCCATGTGGCTTTGCGCCTGCAACGGAGACATTTTCGGAGCGTTGAAGATTAATCGTGATGCTGCGGAAGAAGCGGATGACGACGAAGAAGATGAAGACACAGACGAAGATGCTGATGACGAAGATGACGACATAGATACAACATCTGATTCCAAGGACTCTGAAAAAGAGACAGAACGTGAAAAATCATCAGATCGCAAATCGATAAGCGGAAGCGGCAGTATTTCAAAAAAGAAAGAAGCAGATACTTCCGAAACGGAAGACAGTTTTCAGTATATCGTTAATCCGGGAGATTTTTCATTTGCAGACTTAAGTAACACTTATTTTATTTTTTCCAGCGGTGTAGGAGCATGGCAGACGGATTTTCATGTTTTTGACGATGGATTTTTCAGAGGATCGTTCTATGACGCCGACATGGGTTCGATTGGTGAAGGATACGAAAACGGAACAGTTTATTGCTGCTCGTTTTCGGGGCATTTTTCCGAACCTCAAATGATTGACGATTATACATATGAGGTTGATTTGATGGATATTTCGTTCCGGGATGAAGTCGGAACATGGGAAATATCGCCTATCGACAATGTTTATTATGAATATACGGATGCATACGGCTTTAATGATTCGGAGAAATTCCTGATATATCTGCCGGGCAGAAGCGTTGATGATATAAGCGAAGAGGTTATGAGCTGGAATCTGAATACGTGGGGACGCGATTCGGATGTTCTGGAAGAATATATGATTGTAAACGAAGCGTGTCAGTACGGTATGTGTTCCGAAATGTATAGCCTTGTAGATGACACCCTGATCAGACACGAATCGACGATTTCAAGCTATGACGAGATAATGGAGATGTGCAATACGGCTCCTTTTTCGCAAATGGAATACAATTATGCGGCATGGGTAATGTATCGAAATAATGACACGGACTTAAACTACATTTGGGATGCGATTAAGTATACTTGTGATGAAGAAACAATGGAGGAACTTTTGCCTGAACAACGTCAATGGATAAAGGATAAAGAAGAGGAAGCCAGGCAGGCGGCTGCCGGAAATGAAGGCGGTTCCATTTACGATATGGTTTATTACGGAAGACTGGCTGCATTGACCATGGAAAGAGCAAATGAATTGATTAAATATTTAGAATAGGATTATTTTCCCTCGGCCGATATTGGCTGACAGTTAACTGAAAAGGGAAGCTTACGAGAAAAAAGGAAGCGACGAAAGCCGCTTCCTTTTTCTTTGCGATTAAATCGCCGAAAGTACTTGATTTTCCAATAAAAGTCCTTTATATTAATACTTAAGTGGGAGAAAGTGTCACATTGTGTTAATAAAGTGGCAGAAAGTGGTAATTTTTTATCGATTTCTTCCGATAAATATAATGTGAGTTATTTTAAGGAAAGTATTTTTTATCATGTTCATGGGTGAATACAATCACACATTGGATGCGAAAGGCAGACTGATTATTCCTTCGAAATTCCGAGACAGCCTGGGCTGGGAATTCGTAGTAACAAAGGGAATGGACGGATGCCTGTTTGTGTTTGCCGAAAAAGAATGGAAGGAATTTGAAGAAAAACTCAAAAACCTCCCCATGATGGATAAGGAATCAAGAACATTTGTCAGATTCTTCCTGGCAGGGGCTACAAGCGTTGAAGTTGACAAGACCGGAAGAATACTGTTGCCGCAGGTGCTTAGAGAATTCGCCGGTATCACCAAAGATGCCGTGCTTATAGGTGTGGGCAACCGAGTTGAAATATGGAGCAAGGATCGTTACGAGGGCACTGTATCGTACGAAGATATGGAAGAAGTGGCCGCGCATATGGTTTCGTTGGGGATTGGAATATAGTGGAATTTTCACATACTTCTGTATTATTGAATGAATGTATCGAAGGGCTGAATATTAAGCCTTCGGGAATATATGTGGACGGAACCATGGGAGGCGCCGGACACAGCAGCGAAATCGCCAAACGTCTTCAAAAGGGCGGGAAACTGATCGGAATAGACCAGGACGAAGCAGCGATAAATGCTTCAACCGAAAGATTGGCACCGTACAAAGATGTAGTAACGATAGTTCGCAGCAATTTTGCCGACAGCGCTGAAGTGCTGAAGCAATTGGGAATATCCGGTATAGACGGCATGCTGCTCGATTTGGGAGTGTCATCGTATCAGCTCGATAACGCAGAAAGGGGTTTTTCCTACAGATATGACACGCCACTCGACATGAGAATGGACCAAAGATCCAGTTTGAGCGCCAGAACGATAGTCAATGAGTATTCCGAAAACGAACTGTTCAGGGTGATTCGGGACTACGGTGAAGACAAATTTGCCAAGAACATAGCAAAACACATTGTCAATTACAGACAGAATAAAGAGATAGAGACAACTTTTGAATTAAACGAAATAATAAAGGCCTCGATTCCTGCCAAAATGCGTGCCGAGGGAGGCCATCCTTCAAAAAGAACATTTCAGGCAATCAGAATTGAATGTAACCATGAACTTGAGGTCCTTTCGGAATCGCTGGATACATTTATTGATTTACTTAATCCGGGCGGAAGTCTTTGCATCATAACATTCCATTCATTGGAGGACCGCATTGTAAAAAATGCATTTAGAAAGGCTTTCAATCCTTGCACATGTCCGCCGTCGTTCCCGGTGTGCGTATGTGGCAAAAAGAGCCAAGGGAAAATAATAACAAACAAACCTATTCTTCCGAGTGAGGAAGAAATGGAAGTTAATCCGAGATCAAAAAGCGCTAAGCTTCGAATATTTGAAAAGGCATGATGCCGAAAGAGGTTAATATGAATACAAATACGGCAAGGAAGCTCGATGTTGTATCGGTAGGACAAAAAAGCAGAAAATACGAAGTCCTGCCCGGAAACAAGAACTACAAGTTAATAAAGACTTTGGATATGGTAAGATCGGGAATCTTTCTTACGATAGCTGCTGTTGTGCTTATGGGAGTAATTACCTATTATCTGACACTTCAGTCGGATATTACCAATTCCATTAAGAGCATTTCGAAGGCGGAGAGCACTCTTAATCAATTAAAACTTGATAATGATGAGAATTATAGTAGAATAACAAGTAATGTTAATTTGGAAGAAGTAAGAACGATAGCCATTCAGGAATTGGGTATGAGATATGCCGAAGAAGGACAGATAATATCCTTTAACGGTGAGGGTTCCGACTATGTCAGACAGACAGGATCCATCCCCGATTAGGAGTAGATTTGAATAAAGAAAGTTCTCAAAAGTATTTTGCAAAGTTTATGAAAAAGAAATTAGTAGTGCTATATATCATAGTACTACTAATTTTTGTTGGCTTGATATACAGGCTGTATATCATAACCCGCGATAACGGTGATGCGTATAAGAAGCAGGTCCTTTCACAGCAAAAGTACGACAGCGTTACCATTCCCTATAAGCGGGGATCTATTTTGGATTGTAACGGCTCGGTTCTTGCTTCGAGTGAAAAAGTATATAATGTCATTTTGGATTCGGTTGCGTTGACTTCTTCCGGAAATGAAGAGGCCGTGGATGCAACCGTTCGTGCGTTGAATAAGGTGTTCGGAATAGATATCGCTTCAACGAAATCTTATTATGAAGAAAATAAGGATACATCAAGATACTGTATTTTGGCCAAGAAGGTGTCATATGAAAAAGTGGCCGAGTTTGAGGCACTTACCAACGAAGAGAATTCGTTGATAACCGGTGTGTGGTTCGAAGAAGAGTATATGCGAACATATCCGGGCGGAACATTGGCATGCGATGTTATCGGATTTACTACTTCCGACAATGTGGGTTCGTATGGCCTGGAGGAATATTATAACGACGTACTTTCCGGTAATGCGGGCCGAGAATACGGATATATGACAGAGGACGGAACATTGGAGAGAACTACCGTCGCTGCCGAAGACGGTAATAGTATCGTTACGACGATAGATGCCAATATACAGAGTATAGTTGAAAAATATTTGCTAAAATACAATGAAGAATATGCCGGAAATGTTCGCCCCGGAAACGGCGCAAACAATGTCGGCTGCATTATTATGGATGTGAATACCGGAGAAATTCTGGCAATGGCATCATATCCGAATTATGACCTTAATGATACCCGAAATAAGGATTCGTTAATCGGAATGCCGCTCCTTGATGATAAAGGGAATCGTGTTAAGGACGAAGAAACCGGTGAAAAACTCTATATTACGGAAGAAAACATCGAATCCATTGAGGGAGATGCTCTGTATCAGAATTATAATGCATTATGGAAGAACTTTTGCATAGCGGACGCGTATGAGCCCGGTTCCGTTTCAAAGCCGTTAACGGTTGCGGGAGCTATTGAATGCGGCGCGATAACGGGTAATGAAACATATAATTGTGAAGGAAAACTTGAAGTTTCCGACCATGTAATCAAATGCCATAATGAGTATGGTGACGGCCTTTTGTCCGTTACCGAAGGAATTGAGCGTTCATGCAACGTATGTATGATGTATGTGGCACAGGCTATGGGAATTAATGATTTTACATCGTTCCAGCATGTTTTTAACATGGGCCTTAAAACAAACATCGATTTGGCAGGAGAAGCACGAACCGCTTCGCTCATTTATTCGGCAGATAACATGAGAGCATCGGAATTGGCTACCTGTTCTTTCGGACAGGGTTATAACTGCACCATGATTCAGATGATTACGGCCTTTTCTTCTTTGATTAACGGAGGATATTATTATGAACCCCACGTGGTAAAGAAGATAGTCAATTCATCGGGAGCAACTGTGCAGAATATTGAGCCTCGTCTGTTAAAACAGACTATTTCGCAGGAAACATCACGTAGAATAGTCGAGATGTGTAATACGGTAGTAACCGGGGAACACGGAACGGGTAAAACAGCAAGACCTGCAGGTTACATGATAGGCGGAAAGACCGGAACGGCCGAAACACTGCCCAGAGGTAACAGAGAATATGTAGTTTCGTTCATGGGATACGCGCCTGCGGATGACCCGCAGATAGCTATTTATGTGGTAGTCGACAGACCTAACGTTTATGCACAGGATGATGCAAAATACGCTACCAGAATAGTCAGAGGAATATTAACGGAAGTTTTGCCTTATATGGGTATTTACATGACGGAAGAACTATCCGAAAAAGAAATCGAAGAATTGACTTTATTGGAGCTTGAGATTACAACTCCCAAAGAAACTGCCGAAGACAGCACTGAGACCGAAGAGGGAGCCGAAGAAGGCAATCCCGAAGGCGGCACCGGCGACGGAGACGATACAACCGCCGAAGGCGAAAGTACCGAAAATGAATATGTTGAGATTTGGAAAACATTTGAAATAGATCCCGAAACAGGATATGCGATTGACCCCAATACAGGAGCGTTCGTAGATCCCGATACAGGTGCAACAATTGGAGGAAGTTTTTCCGAAATAACGTACAATGAGGATGGACAGGTAAACGAAGATGAAAACGAGTAGCAAAGATTTTTTAGGTAAAAAGGTGTTTGTGGTAGGACTCGGAGTGAGTGGCATCGGTGCAGCCAAATTATTATTGGGTGCGGGCGCAAAACCCGTATTATATGATGCCAATTCCAATATAAATACGGAGGAAATAAAGAGTAAGAATCCGGAAATAGTTGATATTCCCATAGTGCTTGGCCAAATGCTGCCGGAGTATTATGAGGATGTGTTTATGTGTGTAATATCACCGGGAGTTCCGATTGATTCGGAATTGGTGTGTTCGTTTAAGGAAAAAGATATCCCGGTATGGGGTGAAATCGAACTTGGCTATTGCTTTGCAAAGGGAATGCTTATAGGCATTACCGGAACTAACGGAAAAACTACTACGACAACGCTCGTCGGCGATATCATGAAGGCGTTTGCCAAAGAAGTATTTGTGGTGGGAAATATAGGATACCCTTATACGGAAGTAGCACTAAAGACAAAAGAGGATACTGTTTGCGTGGCCGAAATCAGTTCGTTCCAACTGGAGACGGCATATGAATTCAGACCTCAGGTTTCAGCCATACTGAATATTACTCCCGACCATCTGAATCGCCATCATACAATGGAATGCTATGCCGAGACGAAAGAAAAAATATGCATCAATCAGGACGAAGACGAAGTGTGCGTGCTGAATTATGAAGATCCTATTTTAAGGGAATTTGCCAAGAAAGCAAAATGCAAGGTTAAATTCTTTTCTTCAAAACATATTTTGGATGAAGGAATATATTTGGTTAATGACAATATTGTCATTAAAGAAAAGGGCTTTGAACAGGTTCTGATGAATATACATGATATGAATCTGGTCGGAATGTGTAATGTGGAAAATGTCATGGCGGCCATTATGATTACCAAGTCTTGTCAGGTCCCCATGGATATCATTTTGAAGACGGTTAAAGAGTTTAAAGCCGTAGAACACAGAATAGAATTCGTAGCCACAAAACGCGGTGTGGATTATTATAATGATTCCAAAGGAACAAATCCCGATGCAGCCATACAGGGAATCCGTGCCATGACCAAACCTACCGTTCTTATCGGCGGAGGATATGACAAAATGAGCGACTACGATGAGTGGATAGAAGCTTTTGACGGCAAGGTTAAATGCTTTGTTTTAATCGGACAGACCAAAGACAAGATCGCCGAATGTGCAGAAAAACACGGCATAAAAAATATTATAAAAGCAGATACGTTTGAAGAAGCGTTTGAAATCTGCGTACGCGAATCCCGAGAGGGAGATGCGGTATTATTATCCCCCGCATGTGCCAGCTGGGGAATGTTCCCCAATTACGAAGTAAGGGGACAAATGTTTAAAGAAATGGTTAATGCCTTATAGTAGGAGCAACAGTTGGGTAACAGATTTGCAGCAAAGAAAAACAGCATAAGCAGATATTTTGACGGAACACTGTTAATAACAGTATTGTTTTTGATAGTGTTTGGTCTGGTTATGCTGTATTCGGTTTCTGCATATGACGGTAATGTCACTTTCGGAGATTCCATGTATTACTTCCGAAAGCAAGCCATAAACACGGCGCTCGGCTTGGTGCTCATGGTTATTATTTCGCTGATACCGTACCATTTTTGGGAAAAGTTTGCGGGACTTGCGTATTTTGCGGCTTTGGCATTACTTTTTTTAATTATTCCTTTCGGATATGAAGCAAACGGAGCCAAAAGATGGATCAGAGTAGCCGGAATTACAATTCAGCCTGCGGAAATAGCAAAACTTGCGATTATCGTTTCGCTTTCATATCTGGTATGCCGAATAGGTAAATCCATAGTGACCTGGAAGGGACTTTTGATATGTATGTCAGCTTCGCTGCCGATGGTTTTTGGCATATACATTATTACCAGAAATCTTTCTTCGGCCATTATTGTATTCGGAATTGCAGCGATTATGTGCTTTGTGGTCAGCCCCGATTACAGACGTTTCATACTGTTTGCCGTTTTGGGCATAGCGGTGGTGGCAATAGTTGTGTTTGTGATTGTAAAGAATCAGGACAGCTCTCTGGGATTTAGAGGAGAGAGAATTCTGGCGTGGCTCGACCCCGACAAATATGCTTCGGGAAAAGGCTTCCAGACTTTACAGGCCTTGTATGCGATAGGCTCCGGAGGAATTTTCGGCAAAGGAATAGGACAGAGTATGCAAAAACTCGGTTTCCTGCCCGAAGCCCAAAATGATATGATCTTTTCGATTATCTGCGAAGAACTGGGATTCTTCGGCGCTCTTTGCGTAATATTACTGTTTTTGCTAATGCTTTGGAGATGCCTGATTATAGCCAATAACGCACCGGATATGTATGGAGCTCTGCTGGTTTGCGGTTTTATGGGACATATAGCCATTCAGGTTATTTTGAATATTGCCGTAGTATCAAATCTTATTCCGAACACGGGTATTTCGCTTCCTTTTATCAGTTACGGCGGCTCGGCGGTAGTATCGCTTTTGATTGAAGTCGGACTGGTTTTCAGCGTTGAAAGAAGTATAAAGGTACGGGAGTAAACTTTGTTTTTTAAAAATCACAAGAGTATTTTCATAATAGCAGGATTAATTACAGCCGTACTTTGTGCGGCTCTTTTGCTTGGAGCCCATGTTCTTAAAGACTACAAGGTTACTACCGTATATGTTGAAGGAAACGAACATTATACGAATGAAGAGATAATGGACATGGTAATGCAGGGACCGCTGGGAGATAATTCGCTGTTCCTGTCCATGGTATATACCAAAAAAACAATGAATGACATTCCGTTTATTTCAAAAATGGATGTAACGGTAATAGATAAAAATACAATAAAGATTACGGTGTACGAAAAGGCGCTTGCCGGTTACGTTGAATATCTGGAACATTATATGTATTTTGACAGGGACGGAAAGGTCGTTGAGTCTTCGAAAGTAAAGACCAAAGGTATTCCACTGGTTTCCGGACTTTATTTTGACCACGTGGTTTTGTACGAGATGCTTCCGGTTGAAAATCCGGACATTTTTGCTTCGATTTTGAGCATCACACAGCTGGTTAATAAATATAATTTATCGATAGATCGTATATATTTTGCTGATGACAGTACGATTACTCTTTATTTTAATGATATAAAAGTAGCCTTGGGAACGGGAGAGAACCTGGATGAAAAAATTATGAAACTTCAGTATATGCTTCCCAAGATAGAAGGACAAAGCGGAGTGCTCAGAATGGAAAACTATACTGAGGAAACGAAAAACATTTCATTTGAACCGGATTAGCCTTTGACATATAATAAAAATCACTTGTTATCACAAATTTGTGTTGATAAATGAAAAGAAAGACTTTATTATAGAATATGCGGTTATTTTGGTAATATGTAAGGGAGGATTCGTCCGTGTTAGAGATTAAGACTAATGAAGACGTTGCCGGAGCACGAATAATAGTAGCCGGAATCGGCGGGGCAGGCGGCAATGCTATAGATAGAATGGTGGAGCAGGGCGTAAAGCATGTTGAGTTTATCGGAATTAATGCCGATAAGCAGGCTTTGGCGCGTTGCAAAGCTCCCAAGGTAATACAGATAGGTGAAAAACTGACCAAGGGACTCGGAGCAGGAGCTCAGCCCGAAATCGGTGAAAAAGCAGCCGAAGAAAATGCCGAAGAAATCCAGGCAGCATTGAAGGGTGCCGATATGGTTTTCGTTACCTGCGGAATGGGTGGCGGAACAGGTACCGGAGCTGCTCCCATTGTGGCAAAGATTGCAAAGGATATGGGAATCCTTACAGTAGGTGTCGTAACCAAGCCCTTTACTTTCGAAGCCAATGTCAGAATGAAGAATGCCAATTCCGGCATTGCCAAGATAAAAGATGTTGTTGATACTTTGATTGTAATTCCCAATCAGAAGATTTATGAGATAGTCGATCGCAAGACAACATTCCCCGAAGCTTTGAAGAAGGCTGACGAAGTGTTACAGCAGTCTGTTCAGGGTATTACGGATTTGATTAATGAAAATGCAATGATTAACCTTGACTTTGCCGATGTTCGTACTGTTATGAAGGACAAGGGCGTAGCTTATGTAGGTATCGGAAAAGGAAAAGGCGAAGATAAAGCTTCCGATGCAGTCAAGATGGCTGTTGAATCTCCGTTACTTGAAACATCCGTAACGGGAGCATCCGATTTGATTATCAATGTAACCGGTGATATCGGTGCTTTCGATGTCGAAGATGCTGCCAACTACGTTAAGGAGTTGACGGGTGATGATGTAAATATTATTCTCGGTGCGAACTTTGATGTTACGGAACCTGATACATGTACGGTTACAGTTATCGCTACCGGAATTCGTGATGAGTCATTACCTTCGAATGCTACGTCGAATGCGAATATTTTCTTCCAGAATAAACTGGTTAGACCTACGATGCCCGCATTCAATCCTTCGGGAGCAGGAACTTCACAGGGTATGGTTTCCGAGCTTAATGTTTTACAGAATCGTTCAACCAGCTCGCTTCCCAAGGTTCCTTCGCAGAGCGTTAGAGAGCCTCAGATGGGAATTACTTCACCCGGAGATATCCGTAGTAACGTGAAGGAAACAAAACTCAATATTCCTGATTTCTTACAGAAAAAGTAAATTATTAAAGCATGTCGCTTGCGACATGCTTTTTTTCATATGAAGCATAATTAAGTGGTTGACATAACCGTTACAACCCTCTATAATGTGTTTATGTAAACTAATAAACCAAACATATAGGGGGCTTTAATATGAAATGTCCATTTTGTGGTCATGAAAATACCAGAGTAATAGATTCTCGTCCGGCAGAGGATAATAATTCCATCAGAAGACGAAGAGTGTGTGATGAGTGTGATAAGAGATTTACCACATACGAAAAGATTGAAACAATTCCGCTTATTATTGTTAAAAAGGACAATAACAGAGAAACATTCGATCGGGCAAAGATTGAATCCGGCGTTCTGAGAGCCTGCCATAAAAGACCGGTATCCGCAAAACAGATTCAGCAGATTGTGGATGAGGTTGAGACAGAAATCTTTTCTCGTGAGGAAAGAGAAATTCCCAGTAGCGTAATCGGTGAACTGGTAATGGAAAAACTTAAGGATATAGATTCGGTTGCCTATGTTAGATTCGCTTCTGTCTATAGGGAATTCAAGGATATTAATACATTCATGGATGAATTAAAGAAAGTACTAAATTAGTTTTTTAGATATAAAAAAGCACCCGGAAATATCTTCTGGGTGCTTTTGACGTTTTGCTTTAATCGGTGTGCTGTAAAAAGGGAAAAAGAGAAAGATGAAGCAATATCAATTTGACTATCGGGATTTTAATCAATTTTCGGAAGAACTTGAAAAGGTAGAGAGCCTTATAAACGGGAAGGATGAAACAAAGGTCCTTTTTAAAGTCCTTTCGGATATTCTTTTGACTGATTCTGTAGATATAGTTATTTCCGAACTGGCAAATAGATTTCCTAAAGCAAAAATAGTAGGTTGCACCACGAACGGTAACATTTTATACGGACATAAATCCGACAGTAATGTTATCGTAATGTGCACTGTCTTTGAATGTGAATCAACGGTAATAGACGTTGTTTCATGTAATATCAACGGCCGCTCGGCCGACGACATCAAACAATTTTTAATAGATGCTTACAAAGAAAGACCTTATGTTAAAGCTGTCGAAGCGTTGGTAACAATGCAATCGCTTTCGATGGAAAATTTCCATGAGGCTTTTGATATATCGTTAGACGGATTAATTATTTTCGGCGGCGGCGCATACAACAAAGATATGATTAACGACAAATCATATGTATTCACCAAAGACATGAACTATACCAAGGATTCTTTTGTCCTTGTTTTGTATGGTGGCGAGGAACTTTTTATCGATACAATCAGTATCGCCGGATGGAAACCGCTCGGACAGCAATATGAAATTACCAAAGCCAAAGATAATATTGTTTATGAAATAGACGGCAGACCTGCGTTTGAAATATATTCCAAGTATTTGAACGTAAAGAACAATGTGTTCTTTAATGCCAATTCGATTGAATTCCCGTTTTTGTGTTCAAACGATGACGGATACGAGATATTGAGAACGCCTGTCAGCGCAGACTCTGACAACTCGATTCAGATGTTCTCACGTATTGATGACTTTAAGTATATGAGATTGACATACGGAGACCCGGATACGATTCTGCATTCGGTAAAAATGGGTGCACAGGAAATAAAAAAATTCAAACCTGATGCCATTTCCATATTCTCATGTATTGCGCGTAAATCATTCTGGGGAAAGGATATCGATAAAGAATCGTCTCTTTATCAAAAGATTGCACCGACCTTCGGATTCTTTACATCCGGTGAATTGCTAAGCCAGTCCGACAGAATTCATCACCATAATGAGACAATGGTTATTGTTGCCTTTCGTGAGGGAATATTGGAGGATGAAGCAGAACATCCGGAAGAAGAAAACCTAGATAACGAAGGCGAAATGCCGCTTATTTCGAGACTGGTTAACTTTATCGGCGTGGCAACGGGAGAACTCGAAGATGCCAGAGCAGAGGCTGTCATGGCAAACAAGGCTAAATCGGATTTTCTGGCTAATATGTCGCACGAAATCCGAACGCCCATTAATGCCATTTTGGGCTTTGATACAATGATAATGCGTTCTGCCGAGGATGAAAAAGTATTGGAGTACGCACGTGACATAGCGAGCGCGGGAGACTCACTTTTAAATATCATTAACGATATACTGGATTTGTCGAAAATTGAATCGGGCAATATGGAAATTATTCCTGCCGAGTATGATACTGCGAAACTGATTGGCGATATTGTTAATATGGTTTCTTTGAAAATACAGGATAAGGGACTGAAATTTGAACTCGATGTAGATTCCACCATACCGTCAAAACTGTATGGTGATGACATCAGAATCAAGCAGGTAATCGTTAATCTGCTTAATAATGCTGTAAAATACACGGAAAAGGGCAGTGTTACTTTGCAGATGACAAATGTATATTCCGATGATGAAATCGTGCTCAGAGTCAGAATCAAGGATACGGGAATCGGCATTAAAGAAGAGGATGTCGAAAACCTCTTCAAGAAATTTAAGCGCATAGAGGAATCGAGAAACAGGTCAATCGAAGGAACGGGATTGGGCATCAGCATAGTAGTGCAGTTCCTGAAACTGATGGGCTCGGAGCTTTATGTTTCCAGTGAATACGGAAAAGGATCCGAGTTTGGATTCGATATTTGCCAAAGAATTGTCGATCAGGCTCCGATAGGAGATGTGACAACCAAACTCCACGAAAAGAAATCGAGAGTTGAATACAAAAAGACATTTGAGGCCCCCGATGCCGATATTTTGCTGGTAGATGATAATCCGCTTAACAGAAAGGTTATCGTAAATCTGCTGGGAGAAACAAAGATAAAAATTGATGAGGCGGACGGCGGTTTTGGCTGCATAGAAAAATCAGTCGAAAAGAAATACGATTTGATTTTGTTGGATCACATGATGCCTGATTTGGACGGAGTTGTGACAGCACATAGAATAAAGGACGATGCAGACAATCCCAACAGATATACTCCGATAATAATGCTGACGGCAAATGCGTTGGCGGGAGCCCGCGAGGAATATATGAAAGAAGGGCTGGATGATTTTCTGACAAAACCTGTCAAGCCGGAGATATTGGAAAAATTGATAGTCAAGTATCTGCCGACGAACAAGGTTCTGATGCAGCAGGACAATGAACAGGAAAAAATTCCGGTTGTGGAGAAGCCCGCTGAACCGTCATATTCTTTCGAATCGGAGCAACCGCAAGTGAAGCCGATACAAAGACCTGCAGAAGGCGAAAGCGTTCTTAACCGGATAGAGGGCATTGAAGTCAGATATGCTCTTGAAAATCTGATGTCATACGAATTGGCCGAAGAAACGGTTCAGATGGTCGGAGAATCTGCAAAGAGTGATATTGACGAACTGAATGCAATGTATGAATGCCTGAAAGAAGTAACATCGGAGGATGATATAGAACTGACGGAGGCGTTTAAGTCGTACAGAATAAAGGTTCATGCCATAAAATCACAATCTTCGACAATAGGTGCCATGGAAATGTACGGAATGGCAAGGTTTTTGGAGATGGCTGCCAAAGATATGCAATATGAAAAGATTGCGGGTGTTCATCGCCTTTTTGCAGATGCGTACTTAGAATTGGGCGAAAGAATAAATGAAGCATTCGAAGGATAGTCGGACATCTTTGCGCTTGCTATCTTTTGAAATATAACGTATACTGAACAGCGGTATTAAATAAAGATTAATTTGATATGCGAAAGGAATCAAAACCATGAAGAAAACGAAGATTTTTCTTTGCTTTCTGTCTGTAATGGTTACTATGTCTGTTGCACTGTGCGGATGCGCAGGTGATAAGAAGGAAAAAGATTCTTCGACAATCATCATCGGAATACCTCAGGATTTGGAAGAAAGTCTTGACCCTCACAAAATGGTGGCGGCAGGAACTAAAGAGGTATTGTTCAACATTTTTGAGGGCTTGGTAAAGCCCACAGGTGATGGTGATTTTATCCCTGCAGTAGCCGGTGCATATACCATTTCGGATGATGCAAAGACTTACACATTTACCTTAAGAGAGGGCGTGAAGTTCCACGACGGAAGTACGGTTACGGTGCAGGATGTTAAATATTCCATTGATCGTTGCGCCGACACCGGGAACGGAGCTCCCCTGGTAGCGGCGTATTCTAATATTGAAAGTACTGAGATTAGCGGAAATGACTTCATAGTTCATTTGGTTAATCCCGATACTGAATTCTTGGCATATATGACCACTGCCATTATCCCCATGAATAATCAGAATCCCGACACCAATCCCATAGGTACGGGACCGTATATGTTCGTATCTCGTTCACCACAGGAGAATTTCGTATTAAAGAAATTCGACGATTACTATGACAATGAGAATGCTGCACATATCGAAAACGCAATATTCAAAGTAGTCGGAAATCTGGATACGATTGCTCTTGATATGGAGTCGGGGGCATATGATATTTTCCCGAGAATACCGACGAATCAGGCCGAACTTTTATCGGATGATTACGAGATTCTCGAAGAAACCATGAATCTGGTTCAGGCACTTTACTTAAATAATGCTGTCAGCCCGTTTGATGATGTAAAAGTCAGACAGGCACTTTGTTACGCAATCGATCCTTCCGAAATAATGATGTTTGTTTCCGACGGAAAGGGAACGGAGATTGGTTCGAGCATGTTCCCCGCGTTCGGCAAATATTATATGGAAGAGCTGAATCATACATATGATATCGATTTGGAAAAAGCTAAAAAGCTTTTGAGTGATGCAGGATATCCTGACGGCTTTGAGTTTGATATAACAGTGCCGTCAAATTATACACAGCATATAGACACGGCACAGGTGCTGGTTGAACAGTTGGCCAAAATCGGTGTTAAAGCAAATATTAAATTGATTGAATGGGACAGCTGGCTTTCGGATGTTTATGCAAACAGAGGATTTGCAGCAACAGTAGTGGGCCTGGATGCTTCTTCACTCACGGCTTCCGCTTTGCTTCAACGCTTCACCTCAGACAGCCCGAAGAATTTCATCAATTACAACAATCCCGTATATGATGAAACTTATAAAAAGGCTATTGCTGCGATAGACGATAATGAAAAGACACAGTATTACAAAGAATGTGAGAGAATCCTTTCCGAAGATGCGGCTAATGTATATATTCAGGATCTTCCGGAATTGGTAGCAATTAACAAGAAATTTACAGGCTACGTTTTCTATCCTTTGTATGTTCAGGATATAGCTAAAATCAGATTGGCAGATTAATGAAATATATTTTAAAGAAGATTGTTACCATGGTAATCACCATTGCCATGGTAACATTGTTCGTTTTTATAGCTTTTAATTTAATATCGGGCGACCCTGCCGTATCTATTTTGGGAACGAATGCCACCCCCGAAAGTCTGAACGCTTTAAGAGAAGAGATGGGACTTAATGATTCCGTGATTGTCAGATATTTCAGATGGGCTTTTGATTTCCTTAGAGGAGATATGGGCGTATCTTATTCGTACAAAATCGGAGTGGCATCCATGATTGTTGATAAGATTCCCATAACCCTTTGTATGTCGTTGCTCGCTTTTATCATGATGATAGTGATATCCATACCTTTGGGTATCTATATTTCCAAATATGAAGGCGGAATTATAGATAAGGCGGTTTCCGGTATTAATCAGGTAATCATGGCGGTTCCGCCGTTTTTTTCCGGAATCATTATTACATTATTGTTCGGAAGAATATTGAAGATTTTTTCACCGGGAAATTATGTTTCGTATACAACGTCTTTTTGGGGCTTTGTAGGTTATATGGTATTTCCGGCGCTGGCTATTGCTTTGCCCAAAGCAACGATGGCCACAAAACTTTTGAAGACATCGGTTCTTTCCGAAGCAAAGCAGGACTATGTCAGAACTGCGTATGCAAAGGGAAATTCAACCACGGAAGTTTTATACGGCCATGTTCTTAAAAATGCCATATTACCCGTAATTACTTTCCTGGGAATGGCACTTACGGATATGATAGCCGGCAGTATTATCGTAGAACAGGTATTTAATGTTCCGGGACTTGGCAGAATCCTTTTAACATCGATTTCTAACCGAGATTATCCGGTAGTAATGGCGATTATTGTTATAATCGCTTTGATAGTATTGATTGTTAACATGTTGGTTGACATAACATATGGAATAATAGATCCGAGAATTAATTTAAATGAAGATTAAGAAAGATTTTAACTTAATAGCAGGACTTTCGATTGTAGGATTTATGGCATTGTTTGTGTTATGGGGAATTTTCTTTTCTCCGTACGATCCGAATGCCATTGATGCGTCGTTAAAGTTTGCCCCCATCAGCTTAAAACACCCTTTCGGATGCGATAATATGGGACGCGATATTTTATCGCGAGTCATGGAAGGAGCTTTTGCAACATTTAAGGTTTCTTTGGGTACGGTGATTATCGGAACATTTTTCGGAATACTTATCGGCTCATTCACCGGTTATTTCGGAGGCGTTATCGATGAAATTTTGATGAGAATCAATGATGCTATTTTTGCATTTCCCAGTATTTTGCTGGCTCTTTTATTTATCAGCTTGCTGGGTTCCGGAACATATCAGGTGACCATAGCATTGGGAATAGCGTTTATTCCGAGCTTTGCCCGAATTGTGCGTGCGGAATTTCTGAAAAATAAGAACATGGATTATGTCAAAAGCGCAGAATTGATGGGAGCTTCTTCATTAAGAATAATGTTCGTTCACATCTTGCCGAATATTATTCCGGTATTGGCTTCATCTGTATTGATAGGCTTTAACAATGCAGTACTGGCGGAGGCATCAATGAGTTTCCTGGGCATAGGGGTACAACCGCCGAATGCTTCTTTGGGCCGAATGCTTTCGGAGGCGCAGGGGTATCTTTTCAAAGTGCCGAATTATGCTATTTTCCCGGGACTTGCAATAGTGTTGTTGATTTTGGGATTTTCTTTGCTCGGAGATTATTTTTCTAAGGAAAAAGGTAGGTAATGGACGAAATATTACTGGAAGTTAAGGATTTAAATATAGAATTTCACGATCACATTATTCCTGAAACTGTAGTATTTGATTTTGATTTGGTACTTCAAAAGGGTGAAATCGTGGGATTGGTCGGAGAGTCGGGCTCAGGCAAATCTATGTCGGCTTTGGCCATAGCAGGATTGTTGTCACGAAAGGATATGAAAAAACGTGGAGAGATTCTGTATATGGGAAAGGACTTGCTTTCAATGCCACGAGAGGAACTTCGAAAAATTCAGGGCAACGAAATCGGAATGATATTTCAGGAACCGTTAACGAGCCTGAATCCGGTGTACAAAATTTTTCCGCAGGTCGAAGAACCTCTACGTATACATACCGAATTAAGTGCAAAGGAAAGATATGAAAAAGTTCTGGAAATGCTAAAGGACGTTGAACTTAACGATCCCGAAACGGTAATGAATCAATATCCGCATGAATTATCGGGAGGAATGCGCCAGCGTGTCATGATAGCTACGGCGATGATTAATTCGCCCAAAATATTGATCGCGGATGAACCGACAACGGCGCTCGACGTTACCATTTCCAATCAGATAATCAAACTTTTGAAGAGAATTAATAAAGAAAAGAATACATCGATTTTGTTTATTTCGCATGATTTGAGCCTGATCAGAAAATTGTGTGACCGTGTTTTGGTCATGAAAGGCGGATATATCGTCGAAAGCGGCAAGACCGAGGATGTATTTAATAATCCGCAGGAAGAGTATACAAAGAATTTGGTAGGTGCCATACCGAAGATAGAGTTATAGATGGATAATATACTTGAAGTAAGCAATTTAAATGTCAAATTTAATAACAGAGTCGGCGGCCTGTTTGGACATACGGTAGTAAACGAAGTGCTTAAAGACGTATCTTTTTGCATAAAAGAGGGTGAAGTGCTCGGCCTTTTGGGCGAATCCGGATGCGGCAAATCGACCATAGCAAAGTCAATTTTGAATCTGGTTCCGTATACAGGCAGTATCAAGTTGAATAACGCCGATCCTTCGATGGTTTTTCAGGACCCCAGGAGTTCGCTTAATCCGGCAAAGACGGTAGGCTGGCTTCTTTCGGAGGCTCAATACCTTGATGGTGAGAAAGATAAAGAGGTTCGTAACGAAAAAGCAATTGATATGATAAAAAAGGTAGGCCTTGACGAAGCGTATCTTGAGAGATTTCCCGGCGAGTTGTCGGGAGGACAAAGACAGCGTGTGGCCATAGGATTGGCACTTATGCAGAATCCGCATCTACTAATAGCCGATGAACCGGTTTCCGCACTTGATGTCACCATACAGGCACAAATCCTCGGACTTTTGAAGCAGTTGCAAAAGGAACTGGATTTATCCATTTTGTTTATTTCACACGATTTGCGCGTAATTTACAATTTCTGTGACAGAATTATCATATTGAGAAACGGCAAAATTGTCGAAGAGGGCGTGCCGAAGGAAGTATATTCGAACCCCAAAAACGAATATACCAAGGAGTTGATTGCGTCCATATAAATTTATTTTGATGATTTTGCATTTTAGGCCTAAAGTTCTAATAAAATGCACCGATATATTTATTACCAAACAACAAACGGTAAATCAAAAATAATTGTTATGTAAATTTGTTATTGTAAACCACAAGATGTTGCGGTACAATAAGTAATATACAAAATCTACAGAAAGGAGATTTCGATATGGGTATTCAGTTCTATAACGGATTACAAAACTTCAATGCATATCCGAAAATGGACATTCCCCGCGTTGACTTTAACGAAGTCAAAAAGCAGGATGAATTAAGAACCGAAACAGCTGCTAATATAGTTGAAGCTCCCGAACCGAAAGCTCCCGTAGTTGACAACAGATCAAGAGTTGCCGATCTTGAAGATGTATCGTTAAAGTTCAACAAGGAAGAATCATTTGATTACATCGGACAGGATGCGCCGATTAAATCTCTTGATATGGAAAAGGCAATTTCCGATATGCAAAAGGATGATATTCTTCAGGAATATTCTTACTTTGTCGGAAGTTCCAGAAACCTGTATACCGGTGATGACGGTATTGTTATTGCTAAATAGTCTTTTGGACATTTTATAACCCCCTGATGAATTTGGAATTCGAAAGCCCTTGCTTTTAAGCGAGGGCTTTCGTAATATAAGACTATGTTTGAAAAATTCTATCCCGATAAATATATGGATTCGACATATCATATTGATTTTGACGATTATTATGAAAAAGGGTATCGAGGTATCATTTTTGACATTGATAATACGTTGGTCCCTCACGGTTATCCTCAGGATGAGAGGTCTTTTCAGTTGCTAACACATCTGAAAGACATAGGATATCAGGTGCTATTTTTGTCAAATAACAAGGAACCCCGAGTAAAGATGTTTAATGACCCTGTTTCGTGTCTGTATATTTACAAGGCCAATAAACCTTCGAAGAAAGGCTATGAAAAGGCTATGGAGATGATGGGAACGGATATCGGTAATACCATGTTCGTCGGTGATCAGCTGTTTACTGATATTTGGGGCGCCCATAATGCGGGAATCTTTTCAATTCTGGTAAAGCAGATTGATAAAAAAGAAGAAATACAGATAGTATTGAAACGCTGTTTGGAAAAAATTGTGTTGTTTTTCTATAACAGAAGGTGTAAGAAGGAAAATTGAAAATTCATTTTCCCTCTTGAAATAGGGAAACTTTTAGTATAAACTAGTTACGAATTATTTTTGTGAAACAATTAGGAGGAGATAAAAGTTTATGATTTCTGCAGGTGATTTCAGAAATGGTATTACTATTGAATTGGAAGGTAGTGTTTTCCAGATTGTTGAATTCCAGCATGTTAAGCCGGGAAAAGGTGCAGCGTTCGTTAGAACAAAGCTTAAGAATGTCATTAACGGCGGCGTAGTGGAAAAAACGTTCAGACCTACTGAAAAATGTCCACAGGCACGTATTGATAGAAAAGATATGCAGTATTTGTATTCTGACGGTGATTTGTTCAACTTTATGGATGTTGAATCATATGATCAGATCGCACTTAATTCTGATACTGTAGGCGATTCGTTAAAGTTCGTTAAGGAGAACGAAATGGTTAAAGTACTTAGCTACAACGGCTCTGTATTTTCTATTGAACCTCCTTTGTTTGTAGAACTGGCTATTACCGATACAGAGCCCGGATTTAAGGGTGATACGGCTACAGGTGCTACCAAGCCCGCTACCGTTGAAACAGGTGCTCAGGTTGCAGTTCCTTTGTTCGTTGAACTTGGCGATGTAATCAAGATTGATACAAGAACCGGTGAATATTTGAGCCGTGTTTAATCTGTTTTGATAATTTTCTTAGCTTGTAAGGCAATAACGCATGTTATTGCCTTATTTTTTTCCTGAGATACTTTCATTATCATCAAAAGGAAGGAAGTATTTCTATGGAGTTTGACGAGTTTAGCAAAACTTTGCAATGCAGAACCCAACTGTATTTGGGAAATGAATATGAAACGGGGCTTAATGAAGTTCGGAAAAACAATGGGGTGGTATTATCCGGACTTTGGGCCAAAAAGAAAGGGGAAAACATTTCCCCGACGCTGTATATCGATGATTATTATTCGTATGATATGAAGGCGGAAGAAATTGATTATATCGGAATGAAATTAGCGCAGGCTTTTGCGAATATTCCCACTCCGAATGTTGATTCAATCAGCGATTTTGGCAATTTTGGCAGTATAAAGGAAAATATATTTTTTAAAATTGTTAATGCGGAAAAGAATCGCGATCTGCTGTTTGATATTCCACACAGGAGATTTCACAACCTGGTGGTTTGTTATTATGTGATGCCGAAGGGTTTTGATGACCGGTCGGGGGCTTATATTACAGTCAGAAACGAGCATATTGAAAGCTGGGATGTTACGGAAGAAGAACTGTATGATATCGCCTATGATAATACAAAGATAAAACTAGGCACGAAGTTTTCGGGCATATGTGATGTATTAAACGAACTATGCGGGAAAGACGTTATGTCTGATGAGATGGAAATGTATGTGCTGTCGAATTTATCAAAGGCGTACGGTGCATCGTGCATGCTGTTTGACGATAAACTGTCCGAAATAGCGGACGAACTGGACAGCAACTATTATATTCTGCCGAGCTCGATTCACGAATTGATAATTATGCCCGATAATAGCGAAATAAATGTGAAAAGCATATTGCTTACCGTAACGGAAATTAACAGAACGCAGGTAGAAACACAGGATGTTCTGGCAGATTCGGTATACTACTTTGACAGAAATAAAGGGACTGTCGAGTGGCTTTGCTGATAGGCGGGTGAACGTTAAAAACTAGACTTTTGAGGGTGAGTATGCTATCATAGGCAGGATGGTGTAACAAATCCGTAATATCTGTCACATAATGCTTATGATAGGTACGCACCTGTAGTCTAATGGATAGAACGAAGGCCTCCGACGCCTTTAATGCAGGTTCGATTCCTGTCAGGTGCATTATCAGAATTGAAAGGAATTGCTTTTATGGAAGAAAAAGACAGCAAAATGCAATCTGTTAAAGAGAAGATGGCGGCTGTTAAGGAGTTTATTTTAGATCACGGCAAGATTTTTATGCCGATTGTTTTGGTTCTTTGCGTTGGCTTGACTATCTTTGTGGCAATTAATGCCAATAAGGCAGACAAATTGGCCAAGGCAGCCGAAGAAGCCGCTATGGTACAGGCTAGCGCCGAAGCGCAGCCTACCCCTGAAGGCGTTTCAGAAACAACGCTGACAGCACCCGAATATGCTCTTTTGGAAAATACAGATCCCGAAATCAATAAGATTATTACCGATTATTATGATGCGCTGGCAAAAGGTGATTTACTTACTGTGGGTGCATTCAACGGCTATCTGAATGATATCGAAAAAATTCGTCTGGATGAATTGAGCAAATATATTGAGTCCTACCCGGAACTTACAATATACACAAAGCCCGGATTAATGGAGAATACTTATATAGTATATGTCGTTTCCAAGGTCAAAATGGAGGGCTTGGAGGAACTGTTGCCCGGAATGCAGACATACTATGTAGGCAAGAATGATGACGGAACGTACTTCATTAATGAAGGAATATATGACGAGACAGTATATGAATATATTAAGAATCTGACTGTTCAGGATGACGTGGTGGATTTGAACAACCGTGTGGTTGTCGAATACAATGATTTGTTGGCCGAGAATGAAGAGGTTAATGAATATGTGGCATATCTGAATGAAAAGATTAATGAAGAAGTAGGCGAAATTTTGGCCAGCATGGAAGCTACGGATGTTGATACGGATGAGATTACTCAGCAGGTTATAGGACAGGATGATCCGGCTGTTGTGGTAACAAAAGTCAGAGCTACGGAAGTGGTTAATATCCGTGATTCCGATTCGGAACTGGGATCCAAGATCGGAAAGGCCGCTCAGGGACAGGAATTTGAGCTTATTGAGCAAAAAGGCAACGGTTGGTCGGAAATCAGTTATGAAGGCTCGAGTGCGTTCATAAAGAGCGATTATCTGGAAGCTGTACAGACAGTTACAATAGGAACCGATGAACCTCAAAATGATGAAGTTGCTGCCGGAAAGACTACCGAAAAGACCGAGGCAGTCGGCAAAGTTTCGATAAATGACAGTGGCGTTCGCGTGAGAAAAGAGCCGAATACCGATGCCGAAATACTGGTTACTTTATATACCGGAGAGAAACTTGATTTGATCGAATCGATGTCAAGCGGATGGTCAAAAGTAAAGTACAAAAACGATTACGGATACGTTAAGAGCGAATTTCTGACAGAAGAATAGGAAAATACTTGATAATAAACCTTTACCGTTATATAATGGTAAAGGTTTATTTTAAGATTGTATACAAGTATTCACAATAAAGTGAGCTTGTTTCAAAAGGTATCTGATTTTTAAGGAGGAAGGAAAAATGTCATACGTTGACGAGATTTATGAAAGAGTTGTAAAACAGAATCCCGGACAGCCCGAATTCCATCAGGCAGTTAAGGAAGTTCTTGAATCATTGAGAGTTGTTATTGAGGCTAATGAAGAAAAGTTTAAGCGTGATGCTTTGCTTGAGAGATTGACAACGCCCGAAAGACAGTTGCTTTTCAGAGTTCCTTGGGTAGATGATAACGGACAGGTTCAGGTTAATAACGCATACAGAGTTCAGTTTAATTCAGCAATCGGACCTTACAAGGGTGGATTAAGATTACATCCTTCCGTTAACTTAAGTATTATTAAGTTCTTGGGATTTGAACAGGTATTTAAGAACTCTTTGACAGGGCTTCCTATCGGAGGCGGTAAAGGTGGTTCCGATTTTGATCCCAAGGGCAAGTCAGACAGAGAGATTATGGCATTCTGCCAGAGCTTTATGACAGAATTGTTCAAATACATCGGAGCAGATACGGATGTTCCGGCAGGAGACATCGGAACAGGTGCTCGTGAAATCGGATTTATGTACGGACAGTACAAGCGTCTTACCGGTTTATATGAAGGTGTATTAACAGGAAAAGGTTTGTCATACGGTGGTTCTTTGGCACGTACACAGGCTACAGGCTACGGACTTTTGTATATGACAGCCGAAATGTTAAAGTGTAACGGAATTGATATTAAGGGAAAGACATGTGCCGTATCCGGTTCGGGAAATGTTGCTACATATGCAATCGAAAAGGCATGGCAGCTTGGTGCAAAGCCTGTTACATGTTCCGACTCTACAGGATGGGTTTACGATCCCGAAGGAATCGATGTTGCTTTACTTAAGGAAGTTAAAGAAGTTAAGAGAGCACGTCTTACAGAATATGCTGCAAAGCGTCCTTCAGCTCAGTATCATGACAAAGCAACCGAAGGAACAAATCAGTGGAGTGTTAAGGTTGATATTGCACTTCCCTGTGCAACACAGAACGAACTTAATCTTGATGATGCGAAGGCATTGGTTGCCAACGGAGTAACAGCAGTATGTGAAGGCGCTAACATGCCTACTACATTGGAAGCAACACAGTACTTCCAGGACAACAAAGTATTGTTTGTACCCGGAAAGGCTGCAAATGCGGGCGGTGTAGCTACATCAGCACTTGAAATGAGCCAGAACTCAGAGAGATTGTCATGGACCTTCGAAGAAGTTGACGCTAAGCTTCAGCAGATTATGATTAATATTTTCCATAATCTGGATGATGCTTCAAAGAAGTACGGAATGGAAGGCAACTATGTAGCAGGTGCCAATATTGCCGGATTCTTGAAAGTATGTGATGCTATGCAGGCTCAGGGTATTGTCTAAGGGCTTGATTGATTTAGTAGATTTAGGCTGCCCGAAGACACTTCGGGCAGTTTTTTTTAGGAGATACTTGGATGAATAATTTTACTTATGATGCGTTTATTTCATATCGTCATACCGATCCCGACGGATATGTAGCCAAAAAGCTTCACAAGGAATTGGAAGCATTAAAAATACCTTCTAATATTAAAAAGCAGTTATTAAAGGAAAACCCGAATTCCAGAGTGAAAATCACCAGGGTTTTCAGAGACGAAGAGGAACTGCCTTTGGTCAGCAACTTGGCTGATCCTATCGTTGAAGCAATTAACAACAGTGATTTTTTAATTGTTATTTGCTCTCCGAGACTTAAGGAATCTATTTGGTGTAAAAAAGAGATAGATACGTTTTTGTCCATCAAGGACAGAAATCATGTATTGGCTGTTCTGGTCGAGGGAGAACCTTCGGAATCATTTCCCGAAGCTTTGCTTTACAGAGAGGTGGAAGTGACAAATCCCGACGGTACAACCTCAATAGTACGTGAACCTACGGAACCGTTGGCTGCCGATGTCAGAGCCACAACAAACAAAGAACGTGACAAGAAAATTAAAGCAGAAGTATTGCGCCTTGCTGCGCCTATGTTCGGAGTTAATTTTGACGATTTGCGTCAAAGACATAAAGAACAGAGAATGCGCAGAATAATGAGCATAAGTATAGCTTGTTCATTGGTATTTTTAATTTTCGGTATTGTCAGCACATTTTTGGCTTTGAAAATTAAGAATCAGAATACACAGATTCTTGAGCAGTCTGCTCAAATTTCGGCTCAATCCGAGGAAATCAGCGCACAGGCTGAAGAAATAAAAGTTCAATATAAGGAAGCACTCGTAAGAAATGCAGAATCAGAGGCTTCTTTATCAAATGTTTTCTTTGATAAGGGTGACAGAGTTAAAGCTTTGGAGACAGCATATGGAGTGTTCCCCGAAGATTTAGACGATGAAAATATGCCGTACGTTTCCGAAGTCGAAATGGCCGGAGTTGCTGCCATGCATCTTTATGATGACGGATATGAACTTTCGCCTTTGCGAAATCTGAAACTGTCTACCAATGGAACCTTACTTAAATTTTCACCTGACGGGGACAAAATACTGGCTACAGAAGATTCGTGCCGAATTACGGTATGGGATGTGTTAACGGGAGAAAAACTATGTGATATTCCATATGAAGGCAGCGTCATATATGATGAGCGCGAGGTATTTTTCATTTCAGACGATGAATTTGTTTTCTCCTGCGGTAACGGAGTGGCGATAGCTTCTGTCAGCGAAAATAAGATCGTTAAGATTATTGAGATAGGAGATGTGGTTCATACTATTTCGGTTAATCATGACAAAACAAAACTTGCTGCGTATGGTTATTCCAATATGTATGTTATTGATTTGGACAAACAGGACATAGTAAACAGAACGGAGAATTCAGCGTTTGAAACGATTCTTTCATATGGTTCAAAATTCCTGCATGATGACCAATATCTGGCATATGCCATAAGAATTGACGACGACATGAGGATAGACGTTGTTGACGCCGACACTCTTGAACCTGTATTTTCGGACACCCTTTCCTTCGGCTTGATTGACACAATAGTTGAATCTGACGGTTATTTTTATGTTGCGGCCAGCAGCTCGGATTATGTTCCGGATTCCATAACCATATATGATATGTCGTCGGAATTGTTTAGATATGATTTGCAGGGAAACAGAACTTCACTTTATACGATAGATGATTTGATAATAGATAAAGTGGGAATAACACAGGGAGCACAGCCGCGCATTATTATCGTGGGATACAATACGATAGACATTCTCGATCTGGATGGCAATTATCAGGGAACCTTGGGTATGGGAACAGAAATACTTGATTTATTTTATTACCAGGATGTTGACATGTGCGCTGTGATGCTCAGAGACGGAACATGGGATATCTTAATCCCCGCCGAAGTATACTCTCAGAATTATTCCAGATTTAACAGCGCCACATCAAATAATAACAAGTGTCTGACACTCGGAGGAATTAATTCTATTTGTGCTTCGCTGCCGTATGCATCAAATGAGATTACTTTGTACGGATATATCAAATCCGATGAATTGGTCAAAATACGCGACATAGAAGAGTATGCTTATGATATGGTTGCTTTTCCCGGAAAGAATATGTATATGACCCTGGCATATAATGATCTGGATACTGTCTTTAGATGCATTGATTCGAATTCGGGTGACGAGTTATGGCATTTTGTGTTGGAAGATGCTGTTATCAAAGATACATTTTTATATGATAACAGAGTGTATGCTGTCTGCACGGATGCAATATATCAGGTAGACGCCGATACGGGAGAACTGCTCGAAGAATGTCCTTTGAGCATCTATTCCGGTCTATTTGCATATTCCGATGACTATTCCGTTATGTTCGCAGACGATAGAGAATCGGCCTTGGAAATTGATATGACAACAGGCGAAATTATCGGAAAAATCGAAGGAGCAGATCCGGACTGCTATATTTACAAGTCGTCTACAATTGTATCATTGGATACTACGGAAAACAGAGCAGTTTTGTATAAGGCTGATTTTGAGAACGGTACCGCTGAGCAGATAGATGAATTGGCAATAAATGCTTCTTTTGTTGAAAACGTATTTTCCGACGATGAAGGAAGAGTTTTGTTCATTTCGTATGAAAACGGTGATTTGGAAGCGTATCCGCTTAATGAAGACGGAAGCATTGACACGAAAAAGGATATGAAGAAATTCAGCGAACTTTATTCAACCTTGAATGACATTGTGATGTCAGAAAACGGTGAATACGGTGTGCTGGTCGGCGACAGAAGCTATATGTTCAGATATACCGACGGCGATTTGGCTACATTGGAGTTATGTGAGCAAATTCGCGATTTCCAATGCCTTGATACGAAGACGGATGAAATCATTCTATTCCGCGCAGATACCGAATACAAAGGAAAATTATATTCTGTCAGCGAACTGCATAAGATGATGAAAGAGGCATTGGGCAAATAATGAAGATAGTAAAACAGGCAATTTTTGACAAGTTTCTGTGTCTTGCGGACAAATGCCCGGATACTTGCTGCAAAGGATGGCAGGTGGTTTTGGATGATGGTTCCGTCATGCCCTTTGTGGATAATGTTTGCCCGTATCTTAATGAAAAGGGATTGTGCAAAAAGGTGCTTAAGGACGGAGAGGATTCACTTGATTATGTATGCCATATGTATCCTCGACATGTAGAAGAGTATGAGGATTTGAGAGAGTGGTCGGTGTCCTTATCATGTCCCGAGGCCGTCAATATGACACTTCAAGATCAGAAGCATATGGAGTACTCGGTTACCGAAGATGATACGGAAGATCCGCTGATAGATGATTTTGACGACTTTGATCTGCTGCTTTTTACGAAATTGTCCGATGCGAGAGATGTGATGTTCAAAAAGCTCAGAGAAGAAGGCGCCGACGTCTATAAAAAGATGGGATTTGTCCTGTCTATGGCGAAGCGCTTGCAGGAGTGCCTTGATGAAAATCGATTCTTTGATATGGACGATGTGACAGCGGATTTTGAACGGGATGGGTTTATAAATATAGAACCGATAGACCCTTATGGAATGTTTAAAGAGTATTCCGGTGAACTGAACAAACTTGAAACTCTACAAAGCGACTGGAAGGACATCCTCGATCGAATCCCGAACATCATTGCAAATCCGGTAAAAAGCCCGGCTTCGGATATTGATTTGATTAATATCTTTGAAGCATTGCTGTTTACGTATTTTCTCGGGGCAGTGTATGATGATTACATTTTTGCAAAGGCATTGTTGTGCGTATTCATGACAGTGGCGATGGACCGCCTTGCTCAGAATTCGGAATCGATGGAAGAATATAAAAAGACGGTTTATAAGTTCTGTAAAGAAGTTGAGCATTCGGATGAAAATATCAATGAATTGTTGGTATTTTTGGACTCAAAGGCCGACGAATTTTAACTAACTTAATTGACTATATAATACCTCTATGCGATAATAGATATTGTGGTGCTTAAATTAGCATCTACAATATCTATTATTTTTTTAACATTTATTTTGCGTGGGTTAAGGTATCTATATGGAGGGGTGACATGTCAAAAAGTGCAAAAGATATCATTAACATGATTAAAGAACAGGAAATCCAAATGGTGGATTTTAAAATGGTCGACATCAACGGCCAGTTTCGCCATGTGACGATTCCTGCGGCCAACTTTACCGAAGATATTATGACGGACGGAGTTGGATTCGATGCTTCAAACTACGGATACGCCGTAATCGAAAAGTCGGATATGGTTTTTATTCCGGATCCCGACACGGCGATGATTGATCCGTTCTGTGACGTAAAGACGTTATCTATGACCGGAAATGCCATGATTATTGACTATCCGGAGAACAAACCGCTATCTCAGTATCCCAGAAATATTGTTCTGGCAGCCGAACAGTATATGAAAGATTCAGGAATAGCAGATACCATGATGATTTTGCCGGAATTTGAATTCTATTTGTTCGATAATGTCGGATGGAATGTTGAAGCTTATGAAAACAGCGTTCATATCGATGCTGCTCAGGCTCATTGGAATTCAGATACCGAAGGTTTCGGTGTTGTTGTTCCCAAACAGAAGAATTATCACATTGCGAAGCCGTACGACGTTACATATGAATGTCGTTCCGAAATGTGTATGGAAATAGAGAAGGCAGGAATACCTGTTAAATATCATCATCCCGAAGTTGGTGCGGCAGGACAGTTTGAAATCGAACCTAAACTGATGCAGATGTCCAAGATGGCAGACGGAACCATGATGATTAAATATATCATTAAGAATGTGGCTTTGAAGCACGGACTGTCAGCTACATTGATGCCGAAACCTGTTGCCGGCGAGGCAGGAAGCGGAATGCATGTACATATGCTGTTGCTCAAGAACGGTGAACCTGTATTTTCCGATGATGCCGGATATTCGCATTTGTCTTTGGAAGCTCATTATTTCATGGGCGGCTTGCTCAAGCATATAGCTTCATTGTGCGCGTTTACCAATCCTTCGACCAATTCCTTTAAGAGATTGGTTCCCGGATTTGAGGCACCTGTGACGGTAGGATATGCAACAAGTAACAGAAGTGCGGTTATTCGTATCCCTGCATACGCAAAGACGCCTAATATGCGCAGATTTGAGCTTAGAAACCCTGATGCGACATGTAATCCGTATTTTGCATATTCGGCTATATTAATGGCCGGATTGGACGGAATTAAGAACAGAATCGATCCTCATGCCAACGGTTGGGGACCGTATGATATGAACCTGTATTCATTAAGCGATGAAGAAAAGGCCAAGTTAAAGGGATTGCCGACCTCTTTGAATGAAGCACTCAATGCTTTGGAAGAGGATCATGATTATCTGACAGCCGGAGGAGTATTCCCCGAACATTTGATAAAGAGTTATATTTCCTCAAAGCGTTCGGAAATTGCTGCTTTGAACGCCATTCCCAATCCGGCAGAGTTTGACAGATACTATAATTGTTAAGTGTTAGCTATATAAGCAGTTGATTATGTATGCGGGGACGTTCTGACATCGTCCCCGCATTACTTGCAAAAATGCAGGTTACATAAAAATACTATGTAAACTAAAAACGCTTATTGGTTTACATAATATTTTTAATGGTTTTGATGAAAATCATGGTTTACATAAAATCGATTTTCTATTTCGATCGAAATTTTACATAAAATAACTTTTGATATTTAATTCGCACAGGTTAACATAATATGAGTGAAGATTTTGAGTCTTTTTTAGAGAGAATTTCACATTTTGAAGCTGAAAAAATCGTTTTTTCAAATCCGGCATCCGTTACTGTTTCTAAGTATAAAAAAGTAGTTTTTTTGCCGAAATTGATAAAAGGCAATGAATGCTACCAAATTGAGAAGTATACCGATACTCAGGTTTTTCATGAAAACATCGGTAAAGACGAATTATTTAATAATATGCGTTTTTATTACGATGCCGGTTTTAAACAGATTAATTATTTTCAATCCGATATGCAGACAGAAGTCAAGATTAGCAAAAAGGGCGCTTGCCATGTAACGGAGAATCGGATAGGCACGGACAAAATCAAAATTCGATCGAAATCCAACAACAGGGAAAAGAATTATATTTTGGAACCCGGAAGCGATATACCTGTTTTTACTTATTTGGGGATATTTACCAAGGACGGGCGAGTAAGCAATGATAAATATGACAAGTTTAAGCAAATAAACAGATTCGCGGAGATGGTCGATGATGTATTACGTGACTACCCCAAAGAACAGATAAATATCATAGATTTCGGATGCGGCAAATCGTATCTGACGTTTGTCCTTTATTATTATTTGAAGGAAATAAAGGGAATTGACTGCAACATCATCGGACTTGATTTAAAAGCAGATGTTATTAAAAAGTGTAATGCCCTGGCGGAACAGTTCGGTTATGAGAATTTGAGATTTGAAATCGGTGATATTAACGGATATAAAGCACCTTTTGAAGTGGACATGGTAGTTACGCTTCATGCGTGCGATACCGCAACAGATTACGCGTTGTACAATGCCATTACGTGGAATGCCGGAATAATTATGTCGGTTCCGTGCTGCCAGCATGAAGTGAATAAGTGCATGCAGAGTGATTCTTTATCCGCATTGACCAAATACGGAATTGTGAAAGAAAGAATTGCTGCGTTAATAACCGATGCCATTCGGGGATGCATGCTGGAATACTGCGGATATAAGACGGATTTGATGGAGTTCGTGGATATAGAGCATTCGCCGAAGAACATATTAATTCGTGCCGTAAAAACAAATGTAAGCAAACAGAAAAGAGAAAAATCATATGCCGAAGCAAAAGCTTTGGCGGATGAATTCACAATAAATCAGCAATTAATGGAGTTATTGAAAAATGAGTAGTATCAGAAAAAGAACTTGTATATTCGGTATAGTGACAGCAATGGTTTTGTTGTGCTTGGGAGCCTTTGGCGCTCAAAAGGCTTCGGCTCAAAACAGCAATGATATTCATGTGATTTTTACACATGATCTGCATTCATATTTGGAAGGATATGATGTTTCCGAAGACGGTGTGATAAAGAATGTCGGCGGAATGCCCAGATTGTCAACAGTTATTAATGAAGCTCGAAACTCAGATCCCGACACTTTGGTGCTTGATGCCGGAGATTACCCAATGGGAACGCTTTATCAGGCGTTGTTTTCGGAACAGGCCTTAGAATATCGTATGTTATCTGAACTAAAGTTTGATGCTACGACTTTCGGAAATCATGATTTTGATTACGGTTCCAAAGAATTGGCGCGTGAATTTGCCGCTGCCAAGGCAAACTGTGAGTATTATCCGGACTTTTTGATATGCAATATCGACTGGACGGATAGTTCAGAGGCAACTCAGACGGTCTATTCGCAACTGAAAGACCTTAATTTGAAGGAATATGACGTATTCGAAAGAAACGGATATAAAATCGGAATAACCGGGGTACTTGGCTATGATGCTCTGATATGTGCGCCTACTTGCGAATTAAAGGTTCTTGACCCTATTGAATCTGTCAGGGCTACGGTTAATAAGATGATTGCCGAAGAGAATCCCGATGTTATTATGGTTATTTCGCATTCGGGAACGGAAGAGGATGAGAGCAAATCTGAGGATGAAATTTTGGCAGCTGAAGTTCCCGAGATTGACTTTATCGTATCGGGACATACGCATACGGCCTTATTTGAACCCATTAAAGTTGGAAATACATATATTTGCAGCTGCGGCTGTTATGGACGTTATACAGGCTCGTGCACGTTGTCCCCTAACGAGGACGGAACCTTTGATATGAAGGAGTATAAACTTATATCGATGGATGAGACGATTGCCGAAGACGAATCTATAAAGAATTTGCTGACGGATTTTAAAAAGGAGATAGATGATTCTTTCCTGCAACCGTACGGATATAAGGCTGATATGGTTGTAAGCGATAATAATATTGAATTCTCGACCGTAGATGATGTCTATGATATACATGAAGAACATAATCTGGGGAATATCATTTCCGACGCGTACAGATGGATGGCTACCAATGTACCGAATGAAGACGATAATACGGTTTATGTAACGGTAGCGCCTGCAGGAACCATCAGAGGCAGTTACTTGCCGGGAGATATTACCGTAGCAAAGGTTTACGAATCGTTTTCACTTGGCTCAGGCGCTGACGGAAGTGTGGGATATCCGCTGGTAAGCCTGTATTTAAACGGCAAGGAACTCAAAACACTGTGTGAGGTAGATGCCTCGGTTTCAGACCTGATGAATAATGCAAGACTCTATATGAGTGGCCTGGAGTTTACGTATAATCCGCATCGAATGATTCTGAACAAGGTTACGGAGACACACCTTGATCTTGAAATAATGGGATATGGTGAACCGATTGAGATAGAAGATGACAAACTCTACCGCGTGGTTACGGATATGTATTCCTGCAGAATGCTTGGAGCAGTTACGGATGTATCGTATGGCTTATTATCGGTAGTTCCCAAAAATGCCGATGGTTCACCGGTTGTGAATTTCGATGATAATATCATGCATGACAAAAATGGAAACGAGATAAAGGCTTGGGTAGCTATTGCGGAGTTTATGAGATCACGTGATATTGATGGCGATGGTATAGGAAATATGCCGCAATATTATGTAAACAAGACCGACAGAAAAGCAATTGATGACAGTACCAATATTATTGACTTGATTAAGAATCCGAACAGATTCTTCTTTGGAATAATCGGAGTGGTTCTTTTGGTACTGGTGCTATTGTTCTTCGTTATTAAACTGATAGTATTTGCCGTAAAGAAAATTATATCAGGAATAAACAAATCGAGAAATGCCAAAAAATCATAGAGTATTGTCCTGATTTGGAACACAATTATTTTTAATCGATTATCAACGCGATAATGTATGTTAAAATCACATGCGTTTACGCAAACAAATGCAGTAAGCGCTTGGTAGAGCGAAATACCGTCACATCGCGGAGAATTAAATCTAAATATAACTAAATATAAAATCACACTGATTATTAAGCACATTCGAACAAAATATTGAGAATAATCTGACAGACATTTTGACAGGAAAGAACCCGTGAACCGTCAGAAGGGGAAATACCCTCAGAACAGGTACCTTGAAGAAATTGGGTAACACTAGATATCATATTTTGAGAGATGGATAGAGCTTGTATTACGAATGAATTTTGACCTGAGTGTGGTTATCTATATTCGAAGTGTTATATTCTTAACAAAGTTACGTAAACTTGAGTTTTGGTGCTTTTTTGTATGGAAGAGAAGAGACTGAACAAATTTATAGCTGAATGTGGAATTTGCTCCAGGAGAGATGCTGATGTCTTAATATCCGAGGGCAGAGTGACCGTCAACGGTGTAACCGCAAAGAACGGCGAACGTGTTGATGATAGCGATGTGGTTTGCATAAATGGAAAAAGAATTCAAAATCAGGAAAAAAAGGTGGTTTTGGCCTATTATAAACCGGTTGGAGTCACCTGTACCGAAAAAGATCGTTTCGCCGACAAAAAAATAACGGATATGATTAAATATCCTGTCAGAGTTACGTACGCCGGAAGACTGGATAAGGAGTCTGAAGGCCTTATTTTATTAACAAATGACGGAGAACTGATTGATAAACTTATGCGAGGATCAAACAAGCATGAGAAGGAATATATTGTCAAAATCAACAAAGAAATAACAAATGGTTTTATAGAAAAGATGGCATCAGGAGTCTATCTGCCAGAGGTTGACATAACAACGAGGCCGTGTGAAGTGAAGAAGATAGGTAAGTATACATTCAACATTGTTTTGACTCAGGGAGTCAATAGACAGATTCGCAGAATGTGCAAGGAACAAAATTGTTATGTAAACCAACTCAAGAGGGTCAGAGTGGCAAACATTTCTCTTGCAAACCTAAAACCGGGCGAATTTCGCGAAATTACCGGAATAGAATTACGGTCGTTATACAATATTGCATACAATCGATAGCAGTATTTCAAGGGGTTTGGGCCCCATATATTGTATTTTTCATTGTTTTTCCAATTGTTTATTTTTTTGAGACAAATTTTACAATAATAATTATGTTCACATGTTATGGAAACCTGATTTGAATGAACATTTTTCAATCTTGCAAGTTTTC
The DNA here is from genome assembly GCA_045640905.1 of Lachnospiraceae bacterium. GTDB lineage: Bacteria > Bacillota > Clostridia > Lachnospirales > Lachnospiraceae > JAILLW01. The sequence continues at coordinate 6,064 of JAZUFW010000102.1, read as the reverse complement.
TTGCAAAATTTGATTATTTTTGGAGCATGTTTATGAGCGAAAAAGAGAGAATTATTGAACTGGTAAATACGTTAAATGAGGCTTCAGAGGCCTATTATGGCGGCCGTGAAGAGATTATTTCCAATTATGAATGGGATATGCTTTTTGATGAGCTCTTGCAACTTGAAAAAAGCACAGGATTTATATTGCCCAATTCGCCTACTTCCAAAACCGGAGCTCCTGTAGCGGATTCAAATCGTGAAGCGCATGAATTTCCCGCATTATCTTTGGCAAAAACAAAATCTGTTGATGATTTGAAAGTTTGGGCCGGCAATCGGGATATTTATCTAAGCTATAAATTGGACGGCTTAACGCTTGTTTTGACGTATGATGACGGTTTCTTACAGAAAATCCTTACCCGTGGAGACGGTAATACCGGAAACAATATTACTTTTTTGAAGAATTCCATCAGCGGGTTTCCTTTGACGGTTGAATACAAGGGACATATGGTAGTTCGAGGTGAAGCGACCATTTCATATAAAGATTTTGAAGAAATTAATGCATTAATAGACGATGATGATGAAAAATACGCAAATCCCAGAAATCTGGCTTCCGGAACGCTTTCTTTAGATGACCCCATAGCTGTAAAAGAGCGCAGAGTTAGGTTTAATGCCTTCACCCTTGTGCATGTAGATGATGATATCGTCGAATGGGGAGACAGAATGTCATTTTTGAAAGAAATGGGATTTAACTGTGTTGAATACATTAAGTGTTCAGCTGACGATATTGAAATGCAGATTGATTCATTTACCCGAAAAGTTGAGAACGGGACCATGGATATTCCTGTTGACGGCTTGGTCATTTGCTATTCCGATGATTTGTATTCAAGAACGGGTTCTGTTACAGGCCATCATGCTACCAGAGCAGGACTTGCGTTTAAGTGGGCAGATACTTCTGCGTTTTCCAAATTGCTTTATGTGGAATGGTCATGTGCGTTATCTACCATTTCCCCTGTTGCCGTGTTTGAGAGTGTTTCACTTGAAGGAACTACGGTTAGTCGTGCTTCTTTATGTAATATTTCCGAAATGGAGAGATTAGGAATCGGAGAAGGGTGTACGCTTGAAATAATAAAAGCCAATAAGATTATCCCTAAATGCATATCCGTCAAGGATAGTAACGGAAAGTTTGAAATACCTGATGTATGTCCTGTATGCGGTTCAAAGACGTCGGTTCATATATCCGCAAATTCTCAAACGAAGACGCTTCACTGCGATAATCCAAATTGCACGGCCAAGATGGGTAAAAAATTCGAAAGATTTGTCAGTAAGCAAGGTATGGATATTGATGGACTATCAATTCAAACTATGCTAAAATTCATAAATCTGGGCTATATAAAGAGCTTCAGCGACTTGTTTTTGCTGAATCGCTATTCGGGTGAAATTATTTCTTTAGACGGATTCGGAGTAAAAAGTGTCGAAAATATGCTTTCTGCGCTTGAAAAAAGCAGAACGGTCAAGGCAATTAATTTTATCTATGCGTTGTGTATTCCGATGATCGGATTGGACGCTGCGAAAAAGATTGTCGGTGATTTGTCTTTTGAAGGTTTTGTAAACAGGCTTGAAAACGGCATACCGTTTGACGATATAGACGGTATCGGACCTGAAAAATCGGAGTCGGCTCATAATTGGTATGCCAATTCCAACAATGCTGCAGAATTGAAGCGACTTCTTGAACTGGTTAATATTACCGATGGGGAAAAGAAGAACCTTTCAGAGGGCGGCTTGGCAGGACTTACGTTTGTAATTACGGGAGATGTTCATTCATTTAAAAACAGGGATGAGTTTAAAGCATTCGTGGAAGCAAACGGAGGTAAAGTGGCAGGGTCGGTTTCGGGAAAAACGGATTATTTGGTTAACAATGATTTTGCCTCAAATTCGTCAAAAAATAAGAAAGCTAAAGAATTGAACGTTCCCATCATTTCCGAGGATGAATTTATTGAACGTTTTAAAGGAGAATAAATGCCGATAAAGATTAAAGATTCTCTGCCTGCACAGAGTATACTTGAAAGTGAAAATATATTTGTGATGACGGAACTTCGTGCCATGCATCAGGATATCAGACCGCTAAAGGTCCTGGTACTTAATTTGATGCCTACAAAGGAAGTGACGGAGACACAGATTCTGAGAAAACTGTCGAATTCGCCTTTGCAGGTTGATGTAGAGTTTTTGCAGACCGCCAGTTATACTTCAACCCATACGGATCGAAGCCATCTTGATACGTTTTACCAGACCTTCGATGAAATAAAATCGCGTAAATTCGATGGCATGATAATAACAGGGGCGCCTTTGGCATATGTAAAATATGAAGAGGTGGCATACTGGGATGAATTGACTACCATAATGGATTGGGCAAAGACGCACGTTCATTGTACATATTTTCTTTGTTGGGGAGCATTTGCGGGGCTCCATTATCATTACGGGATTAATCATTTTTATTATGACAATAAATTGTCCGGGGTATACGAGCACAAGATTTTGAAACCGACATCACCCTTGTTCAGAGGTTTTGACGATATCTTTTTGGCTCCGCAATCCCGCGAAATAGGTGTGAAAAAAGAGGACATAGAAGCTATTCCGGAGCTTGAATTGATGGCGTATTCGGACGAGGCCGGTGTTACTATAGTAAAGACTCGCGATTCGAGACAGTTCTTTGTATTTTGCCATTTGGAGTATGATGCTGACACCTTGGCAAATGAGTATTTCAGAGATCTGAATAAAGGAATCAATCCGTTGATTCCTAAAAACTATTTTCCGGATGATGATCCGAGCAAAGCGCCTGTAGTCAGATGGCGAAGTGCCGGCCAGCTTCTGTACACAAACTGGTTGAATTATTACGTATATCAGGCAACGCCGTATGATGTGGAAGCGATTGGCTCCAAACCGTAACCTCAAGACCTGTCGGTCTTTCGGTCGCGGGCTGGCGCCCTATGCATACGATATATAAAAGCGCCTTATGTGAGCAAGCTCCCAAGGCGCTTTTTATATCGTCTGCGCACGGCTTGTAGCTTTCGCGGAAAATAAAGAAAAGTCAGTAAATATGCGGCCTGCAGGCATTCGCCCTGTAGGTCGTTTTTTATACCCAACTTGGTGGTTTGTGATGGAATTTATCCGTATTTATCGCGCGAGTAGAAGATGTCGCTTTGCGACTGCGCTCGGCGCAAGCGTTTCGCAAGCAAAACGCTATGTATATCAAAAAGGTAGAAGGAGTTGAATATCAGTACATACAATTGATGACGAAGATGAAAGTCAAGAATTGATATATAGAATTGATGATGAAAAATGTGTTCGCTGTACAGAATGTGTTGATCATTTCGGCGCTGGATGCTATATGCGAAAAGTATTAACAATTAAGAGGAACTGATTATGACAGAATAGATTTGACAAATAATTATGCAATAATTATAATATAAGTATGAGATTTGAATGGGATGATAACAAAAACAAAATAAATGTAGAGAAGCATGGGATAACATTTGAAGAAGCTTCAACTGCGTTCTATGATGATGAGGCATTGTTGAGAGACGATCCGGATCATTCGGAAGATGAAGATAGGTTTATTCTTTTGGGTATGAGTGAAGTTGCAAATTTGTTGATAGTATGTCATTGCTATAGAGAAGATGATGAAGTGATTAGGATAATATCAGCAAGAAAAGCAACTAAAGGTGAAGCGAAGTATTACAACGAAAGAGGGTGATTGACATGAGAGAAGAATATGATTTCAGCGAAGCGAAGAAGAACCCGTATGCTAAGAAATTAAAAGCAGAAAAACAGCAGGTCACCATGAACATGAATAAGAGTACAATAGTATATTTCAAGAACTTGTCATCACAGACAAATATACCGTATCAGACATTGATTAATCTATTTTTGGATGAATGTGTAAAAGAAAAGAAGACAATCCATTTTGTTTAATACAATGTTGTTGGTATCGACATGGTTGAATATTGGAGTAGGGCGACTGGATAGTCGCCTTTTTACGTTGAGAATTTTGGGGTATTGACATACAAATGCCTACTTTGTTACCGATTCGGCTATACATGGGTATTAGTTTTCTGGAAAATGCCAACGAAAAAATATTTGAAAAATTTCAAAAATCGACTACGAAAATCCATGGGTGGAGATGTTTTATTTCTGAAAAACGGGATTTTTGATTTGAAAAAGTATCGATTTTCGCAGAATAGAAATTTTATGAAAGAATGAAATATATGAAGAGTATGTTACGTTCCGGTAACAAGTTGAGTAAATTGAAATCATGTAAGATAGATTTTGACCGAAATCAGATGGAATGATTGCTCTATAGTCCTTGATAATTATGGTATTTTTAACAAGGAAGTTATTAGTTTGAAGACATGACAGATTAACGTTGGAAGTGCACTTGCAAGAGCATGGAAAACGGGGAAGAGTAGACTTGAATATTGATTCAATATATCAAGTTACATCATCAATTTTGATAGAATAGTGTTAGATAGTAATATAGTCATAGAATGATTACAAAGCCCGAACTGATGTAATAGATTTCGATGAAAAATGGTTTTCCGTATCAATTATCATACCGGTATAAGACAGAATATTTCCATTTTTGATTGAATATTTCCGTTTTTGACATAGGGGTTAATTCGTTAATGATAAAGTGCGATAACATAGATAGAACAATTAAGTTTTTCTATGTTAGTGCCGATAAAAATAATAGAAAAGCCGTAATGGCCATATTTGATACAAACGAAAAGGATTTCGGGTTATATTTCTCAACGGATTGAGAATTTAGGTATAGTGTTCTTACTATATCCGTTTCTGTATATATTTTTCTCTTCTGGTTAGAAATCCCCAAATCATAAGTTTGAAGTACATATTGTTTAGGAGGAATCTGTATGATTTCGGGTACTATTAAGAGCACTGTAAAACTTCAGATGTTAGATACGAAGTGGCAACAAAAGAAAAACGAGATTAATTCAAATAAGTCGCAAACGGAAATGACGGCAGAGGAGCGTACAATTGCTCAGTTTCAGGAACAGATAGATAAAGAGCGGGAAAGTAATTCGCATGCGGAAACCTATAATAAACTTGCAACCGGAGGAAAACTGACGTCTGAAGAGATTTCGTATCTTCAGGAGCATGATCCGGAGGCTCTTGCAAAATATCGTGAAGCGCAAGCTGAACAAAAGGCTTATGAGAATGAACTTAAGAATTGTAAAACTAAAGATGAAGTTGAACGTGTAAAAATGAACCGTATGGGTAATTTCGCAGCTGAGGCAAAAAAGATTTCGAATGACCCATATATACCGCTTGATAAAAAACTTGAGCTCATGAATCAGTTAAATAATGAAGTATGCTTGGTAAATGAAGCTCATCAGGAATTTGTAAAATCAAATCAGTATAGAGATATGCCAACTGACGAGGAACTTTCAAAGGAGAGAATTGAGGAAGCATCAGAAGAACAGGAAAAGATGCAGTCCGAGGTTATGAAATCTGTATCTGATGAACCGGAAGATACTGAAGAAAATGACAGTATTCAAAAGCAGAAGGCTGAGATTGAAGAGACACTTTCTGTAGAATCGGCAGATGAATCAGCTGAGCAGAAGGTTGAGCGTGCGAAAAGAGAACGAAGGTCCGATGTGGATACTGATGAACCGGCAACAACGGAAATGAGTTATGAAAAGATTAGTGATTCCATAAGAAATTTTGTTATTTCCTTTGGGAATCAGAATCGCAAAGTTGATATTAGTGTGTAAGAAACCGGAGGTATGGGTATGAAGGTTCAGAACACTTCCATTTTTATGGGAAATGATATTCAGAATGCGCGACATAGTGAAAATGCTACTATAAAAGGAAATTCCGGAAAAGCAATTGACGGAAGTGCATTGAAGGCTAAGTTTGATCCAATTGCTGCTAAAAAGGAAGAAGCTAAGAAAAAGGCAATGAAAATTGTTGGGGATGCGTTTGCCAATGAATGCAAGATTGATGATGACCTTAATGCAAGAAGGGATAGAATTCGGACTCTGCAAGCTGACAGAGGTGAGGTGAAGAAG
>JAZUFW010000101.1:0-16534 GCA_045640905.1 Lachnospiraceae bacterium | reverse complement strand
CCACAAAACAGTCATGTTAGGCTCGGGTGAAGGTCCGAGGTTTGTTAATGTATGAAGGTATCTGAAGCTCATCTTTGTAACCATGTGACGGCCGTCAACACCAACACCTGCAAGTGATTCTGTAATCCACAAAGGATCGCCTGCGAAAATCTGGTTGTATTCAGGAGTACGAGCAAAACGTACGCAACGTAACTTCATGATGAAGTGATCGATGAATTCCTGAATCTGTTCTTCTGTAAACTTTCCTGATGCCAAGTCTCTTTCAGCGTAGCAATCAAGGAATGTAGAAGTACGTCCCAAGCTCATTGCAGCACCGTTCTGCTCCTTAACTGAGCAAAGGTAACCGAAGTATACAGCCTGAACAGCTTCCTGAGTATTTGAAGCGGGCTTAGAAATATCGCAACCATAAGAAGCTGCCATTTCCTTCATCATCTTTAATGCAGTAATCTGCTCTGAGATTTCTTCACGAAGTCTGATAACATCATCTGTCATTACACGACCTGTAGAATCCTTCTGAGCCTGCTTGTCTTCGATAAGGAAATCAATACCGTAAAGAGCAACTCTTCTGTAGTCACCAATGATACGGCCACGTCCGTAAGCATCGGGAAGACCTGTAATAATGTGAGATGTACGACAAGCTCTCATTTCAGCATTGTAAGCATCGAAACATCCTGCATTATGTGTCTTTCTGTGTGTTGAGAAGAACTCTGAAATTTCAGGATCAACTTCATATCCGTTATCAGAACAAGCCTTTTCAGCCATTCTGATACCGCCGTAAGGCATAAGTGAACGCTTGAAAGGAGCATCTGTCTGGAATCCAACGATTGTCTCCTTTGACTTATCCAAATATCCGGGCGCATGAGAAGTAATTGTAGAAACAACCTTTGTGTCCATATCAAGAACACCGCCTGCTTCACGCTCCTTCTTCATAAGGTCTAAAACCTGTGCCCATAAATCTTTTGTGTTTTGTGTAGGTCCGGCTAAGAAAGACTCATCGCCTTCATACTGATGGAAATTCTTCTGAATGAAATCGCGAACATTAACTTCATTCTCCCATTTTCCGGCTACAAAATTTTCCCATTCTGGTCTCATTTAAGCAACCCTCCTGTTTTAATAATAATGTATTTTGGCATAGACATTTGAGACATACTCGTATTTCTATGCAGTTATCGCATAGACTATTATATGTTAGTTCTTCTGGTAACACAAGACTACGGAATGTTCTTTTTAAGAAACAAACCGCATGCAAATCTGCATTTTGTATACAAGATGCATCGTCATACAAAACCTAGATTTCCTTTCCAAAACAGTATACCAAGTCGTACTTGTTAAAAGAAATATTTTATATTACAATGATGAGGAATCTTAAGATGATTAAGGAGGTGTTCACATCATGGCATATGTAATTAGTGATTCATGTGTTTCTTGCGGTGCTTGCGCAGGTCAGTGTCCTGTAGGCGCTATCAAGGAAGGCGATGGCAAATTCGAAATCGATCCCACAGTATGCATCAGCTGCGGTTCTTGCGCAGGTGGCTGCCCTGTAGGTGCTATTTCAGAAGAATAAGAATTTTCTTATCATATGAAGAAGGACCGGTATTGTACCGGTCCTTTTTTCATGCACTTTATATTATAGCTAAACCTTGTCTCTGCTCGGATTGGCGAACTTCGTATATTCGGGCATCCATACCAATTCAACGGTACCTATCGGGCCGTTTCTTTGTTTTGCCAGAATAATCTCCGCAATTCCCTTTTTATCACTGTCTTTATTGTAATATTCATCACGATAAATAAACATTACCACATCGGCATCCTGCTCAATGGCTCCCGATTCACGCAAATCGGAAAGCATCGGTCGTTTGTCCGGTCTGCTTTCAACAGCACGCGACAGCTGTGACAAAGCAAGAACAGGAACCTGCAGTTCTCTGGCCAGAGCCTTTAACGAACGTGAAATTTCCGATATTTCCTGCTGTCTTGACTCCGAAGACTTGCCCGAACCCGACATCAATTGCAGGTAGTCGATTATTACTATCTCCAGATTATGCTCCAGTTTATACTTTCTGCATTTTGATCTGAGTTCGGAAATACTGATACCCGGTGTGTCATCGATAATCAGATTTGATTTACTGATGTCTCCGGCGCTTTCAATCAATGCTTTCCAGTCGGCATCCGTCAATTTACCTGTACGAATCTTTTGAGCATCAACATGTGACTCTAAAGAAAACATACGATTTACCAATTGCTCTTTACTCATTTCCAAAGAGAAAATCGCAACGGTCTTTTTATTCTTGAACGCCATATGTTCCGCTATATTCAAAACAAATGCAGTTTTACCCATTGAAGGTCTGGCTGCAATCAAAACCAAATCCGAGGGCTGCATTCCGGCCGTCTTGTAATCGAGGTCGTAAAATCCCGTAGCCAGTCCGGTTACAGTTCCTTTTGCCTTGTAGACGTTTTCAATGTTGTTCATAACATTAAGCACTACCTGGTCAATCGGAACAAAGTCGGAAACATTTCTGTTTTGTACTATCTGGAAGACCTTCTTTTCCGTATCTTCCAAAATGTTTTCAAGAGATTCCTTGCCCATATAGCAGTTATTGGAAATCTCGTCATTCAGTCTGATCAGTTTACGGGCTGTAGATTTATCCGCAACAATTTGTGCATAATGCTTTATGTTGGCAGCTGTGGGCACCGTATCGAGTATATCCTTCAGGTAATCCAACGAGCTGACTTCGGAAGGTACATCCTTTTCCTTCAATCTGGTCTGAAGCGTTACGGGATCTACCGGTTTGCTTTCATCATTCAGTTCCACCATGGTATCAAAAATCACACCATACTGCTTTGAATAGAAATCATCACCGTTAATCAATTCGGAAGCAACGGTAATCGCTTCTCTATCCATCAGCATGGCGCCGATAACAGACTGCTCTGCTTCAATACTATGGGGTAAAACCCTTTTTAATACATTTTCTTCTGCCATCAGTTCTTTTCGGTAACCTTTACACGCAATGTTCCCGTCACTTCGGGATGGAGCTTAACCGGAACTTCAAAAGTTCCAAACGTTCTGATAGGCTCCTTCAATACAATTTTCTTCTTGTCGATTTCTTTGTGACACTGTGCTTCATACGCAGAAGCTATTTCTTTGCTCGATACGGAGCCGAAGGTTTTTCCGCCTTCTCCCGCTTTAATATAAACAGTAACGGAATCCTGCTCCATCTCTTTGGCAAATGCAGTTGCCTTTTCCAAAATCTCCTTTGCAACCTTTTCGTCGTTTGCCTTCTTGAGCTTCAAATCATTAAGATTCGCATTGGTTGCTTCAAGTCCCAGCTTTTTAGGGATAAGCGCATTTCTGGCATATCCGTCAGATACTTCTACCAGCTGTCCTTTCTTGCCCAATGACTTTACATCTTCCAATAAAATAATTTTCATATTTCTTCCTCTATATCTTTAAATCTCCCGACTCTATCATCTCATCAAGAGTCTTTTTAAGCATTCCTATTCCTTCTTCAATCGAAGTGCCTTCAAGCTGACATCCGGCTGTACTTAAGTGTCCGCCGCCACCCATCTTTTCCATGATAATCTGAACATTGACTTCGTCTATCGATCTGGCCGAAATGTAAACCAGGTTCTGATACTCCGTCAATATGAAGCTGGCTTTGATTCCCTTGATATTCAGTAATTCGTTGGCGGCCTGCGCACCAATGATAGTAGGTGAAGCAATATCTTCGCTGGTACAGGTTGAAATGGCAAATGCATTCTTATAGATCTCTGCCTGCGATACGGCATCGGCTTTTGCTTTATATTCAATCGCATCTTCACGGAACAGTTTGCGAACTCTGGTAACATCGGCTCCGTTTCTTCTTAAGAATGCCGCAGCTTCAAAAGTACGAACACCCGTCTTCGTCATGAAATTGTTGGTGTCTATCATTATTCCGGAATACATACAGTCGGCTTCGTCTCCGGTCAGTTTCACGCCTTCACCGATATACTGCAATATTTCCGAAACCATCTCGCAAGCCGAAGATGCATACGCTTCAACATAAGACAAAGTAGCGTTTTCAACAACTTCAACACCCGCTCTGTGGTGATCCAAAACGACTATTGACTTACATGTTTTCAATAATTCGGGACATTCGGTAATACTCGGCCTATTTACATCGACAATAACCAATACCGTATTCGAATCCGCTCTTTCAACGGCTTCGGAATTATTGATAATCATGTCTTCCGGATAATCCGGATTGTCTTTGAATAGATCAACCATCGGTTTAACCGATGTACTTACTTCATTCAAAATGATATGGGCGTTACGCTCCAGGCTCTTTGCTATTCGATAGATACCTACGGCAGCGCCGAAGCTGTCCACGTCAGGAAGTCTGTGGCCCATTATCAGTACCTGTTCTCTCGCAGAAATGATTTCCTGCAAAGCCTGAGCCTTAACTCTGGCTTTAACCTTCGTATTTTTCTCAACCTGCTGAGATTTTCCTCCGAAATACGTAACATTTTCGGGGGTCTTTACAACGGCCTGGTCTCCGCCACGGCCTAAAGCCAAATCTATGGCATTACGTGCAAATTCATAATTCTGCGCATACGACAAACCGTCAAGTCCTACACCGATACTGATTGTCAACGGCATTTCATTTCCGATATTTACCGTCTTTACATCATCAAGCAAATCAAACTTGGCTTCCTTTAATGTTTCAAGTGCTCTCTTTCTTAAAACAATCAGGAATTTATCTTTCTCAAGTTTTTTACATATGCCGTCTATGGCAGAAACATATTTATTAACCTTTCGGTCGATAAGCGCAACCAAAAGAGATCTTCTGACTTCTTCAACAGACTCAAGGGCTTCATCATAGTTATCGATGTAAATCATACCTACGGCCAAGGACTGATCATCTATCTCCTTCAATGCCAACTTTACAGCCGTATTGTCAAACAGATAGAACGCTACCAGATATCCTTGATAATTATCCGCTTCAAGAAATGAGCTGTTATTTATCATCTCAGTCATCGGCAGTTTACGCATTTTAACCAGATAACTGCTTTCTTCATAGTCCAATTCCGTTTCGACAAAATCTTCGGCATTCGGAAGTTTTTCTCTGGTAATGGACGGGAAAACCGAAGTAATGGATTTTTTGTATCGTTCATCCTTATTGACTATTCGCATGAACCACTCATTCATCCACAATACATGGCCTTCATCATCCAATACTGCATACGGAATTTCCAGTTCTTTCAAAAGAACTTTTTGAATCTGTCCGTAATGCGTGGCAAAGCTGACCAGTTCATGAACCATGGCAGCTCTGTTATAGTGGAGCATAATAATCACTATAACAAAATAGAAGATTATAAATGCACTCAGTATCAGTCCTGAAGGAATACTGAAAAAGTACAAAAGAACATCAACCGTTGCCAGCAGAATACCTAAGTATATCGATGTCAGCAGATAATTTTTCAGTTTACCTTTTATCTTAACGTTGTTTTTTTTGCGTCCCATAAATACCCTCTTTGGCCAATAGGCGATACGGAAGATATTATATCATTTATTTATTTCAATGTAAAACAAAGGGTCACCCCATCGGGTGACCCTAAAAGAAAACTCTTTATTCAGCGATATAAGGCATCAAAGCTACGTGACGAGCTCTTTTAACTGCAGATGTAAGTGCTCTCTGGTGCTTTGCGCATGTACCTGTAACTCTGCGGGGAAGAATCTTTCCTCTTTCAGATACGTATCTCTTTAACTTTGCTGTATCCTTGTAATCGATAACGTTATCCTTTCCACAGAATACGCAAACTTTCTTTCTTCTGCGAATTCCGGTTCTCTTCTTCATGGGAGAATCGGACTTTTCACCTTTATTAAATGCCATTACGGTTTCCTCCTATCTAAAATTCGATTAGTTAAAAGGTAATTCCTCTTCAATTCCGTCGGGAATATTCATGAAGCCATCACCTGCACCCTGTGAAAAAGGTGCTGCATCATTTCCTGAAGAAAATCCGACATTGCCTGAGCCTTGAGCGCCTTTGCTCTCTGCAAATTCCTGGTTCTCGGCAACAACTTCCGTAGTATATACCTTCTGTCCGTCCTTGTTTGTATACGAACCGGTCTGGATTCTGCCTTCAAGGCAAATCTTTGTACCCTTCTTAAGGTATTTCTCCGCAAATTCTCCGTTACGGCCGAAAGCAACACAGTTGATGAAATCAGCTGTTGCATCATCCTGTCCACTGTTACGTGAATATCTACGGTCAACGGCTATGGTATATCTGGCAATTGCCAACGGGTTATCCCCTTGCGAATATCTAACTTCAGGATCTCTGGTCAAACGACCCATTAATATAACTTTATTCATTTAAGCCTCTACTTTCCGGCATAAATATTAGACACTTATGCCTCGTCTGCTCTAACGCATAAAAATCTAATTACGTTGTCCATAATACGAACTCTGTTTTCAATCTCTGCAGGAGCTGTAGACTCTGCATCGAACTGGATGAAGTAGTAGAAGCCTTCCTTCTGATGCTGGATTTCATATGCAAGTCTCTTCTTGCCCCAGTCATCAACGTTAGTGATTGTGCCGCCGAATCTTTCGATGTACTGCTTGCACTTATCAACTACGGCTGTTCTCTCCTCGTCTTCGAGTTTCGCATTAACAACAACACATAATTCGTATTTGTTCATGCTTGTTACCTCCTTTTGGTCTCTGGCCCTTATAAAAAGAGCAAGGATTCTTACTCATGTCCACATAGGGACTTGCCAAGGCATAATGCGCCTATGGCACCACGGAAACTTATAATATCAAATATTTCCGCGGTTTTCAAGCACTTTTTTATATTTACAAAAAGACTTTTATAATTGTGAAAATACTTCCCCGATCGGTTCGTTGATAACCAAATCCGCAATATTATCTCTGGAAGTTGCAGATTTATTCACCAAAACCAATTTGTTTCCTCTGTAATAATCGATTAAGCCCGCAGCCGGATACACCACCAGTGAAGTACCGCCTATAATCAAAACATCGGCATTCGCTATGCACGAAATGGCTTCCGTCACCGTTTTGTCATCCAGTCCTTCTTCGTACAAAACAACATCCGGTTTAATCGGTCCGCCGCATTTATCACATTTGGGAACTCCTTCGGAATGTAACATATACTCCGCATCAAAAAGTGCTCCGCAGTCCTCACAATAATTTCTCAGGACGCTGCCATGCAGTTCCAACACTTTCTTGGAACCTGCTTTCTGGTGCAGGCCGTCAATGTTTTGCGTAATAACAGCTTTCAACTTGCCCATTTCTTCCCACTCGGCAAGCTTTTTATGTGCCGCATTCGGAAGTGCGTCAAGGCATAACATCTTATCTTTATAAAAGCGATAAAACTCTTCCGGATATCTCCTGTAAAACGTATGAGACAGAATTGTTTCGGGAGGGTAATCATATTTTTGATTATATAAACCGTCCACAGATCTAAAATCGGGAATTCCGCTTTCGGTGGATACGCCCGCGCCTCCGAAGAAAACAACATTGCTGCTTTCATCTATCCATTGTTTCAGTGTTTCAATTTTGTTCATATGCACCTCCTTCAATTCACAAATTCAGTATATCATCTATTCGCTCAAAAGCGCAGTCAATGTGTATTTAATATTTGCCGATACAACTCAAATATGCTATATTTTGTTGGAAGGAAATTGTCATGCTTCGTTTTTATTTTGTAATAATAGTTTCGATTATACCAATTTTATATTTTGTATCGAAGGCTCATATCATGGATAAGAACCCCGATGCATATACAGATACCCAAAGATACGAACACGCTCTATATGCCTGTAACGTAATTCAGAAAAGGTCCTTTATAGATACTGATTTTTACGGTCAGGACAACCTTCCTGCCGAGGGTGGTTACATCATGTACCCGAACCATCAAGGTCGATACGATGCCGTAGGAATTATGCTCGGTCATTCCTCTCCATGTTCCATCGTCATAGATAAGAACCGGTCCAAGACTTTTGTATTAAACGAATTCGTTTCGGTAGTTCGGGGAAAACGCCTTGATAAAGCAGATTTGCGCGGTCAGGTTGAAATCATTAACGAAGTGGCCGAAGAGGTAAAAAACGGTCGTCGATATATTCTCTTTCCCGAAGGCGGATATGACGAAAAGACTAACAATGATGTTGAAGCATTTATGCCTGGTGCATTCAAAGCGGCCATCAAAGCCAAATGCCCCATCGTACCCGTTGCATTGATTGACTCATACAAGCCGTACGGATTCAACTCACTGAAACGTGTTCGTACTCAGGTTCATTTCCTTGAGCCGATAAACTACGAAGAATATAAGGAAATGCGTTCTTCCGAAATATCCGATATGGTTCACGACAAAATAGTTAAAAAAATAAACGAAGTGCTGACCGCCTAAGGTTGCACTTCGTTTTTATTTTCTTTCTTTTCTCTGTTATTCATAATCTTGTAATATATAAAGATTCCTATTCCCGAAATCAGCAACGTAACTCCGAACGCCAAAGCAGCGGCGATATAGTTTTCGCCATCAAGCGCGGCTCCCGAAATAGCCGATCCGACAACAGCCGGCAGTCTTCCGATGGTGCAGACAACAGCAAAGAACGACAACTTCATCGGTGTCAGCCCCGCCACGTAGCTGAGCAAATCTTTGGGTGCACCGGGAATAATAAACAGAATCAGAAAAAAAGCATCTCGCTTCTTATCATTTTGCAGAAATTTGAATCTTTTTATCTCATGTTTTTTGAAAAAGACTTCCACAAAACCCTGTCCGAGTTTTCGAACCAGCAAAAAAACCAAAATACTGCCGATACCGGAACCTATCATAAACAGGATAACTCCCAAGACGGCACCGAAAGCATACCCGCCGGCCACTTCTATCGGGCCTCCGGGAATCACAGCTACCATTATTTGCAGTATAACCATTATCACATATACCAGTTTCCCCAGGATAAAGTGATTGTCCATCCAGAATTTGAACTCTTCCTTATTCATAGCAAACTGGAAGGACAAATAACCCAAGAACGAAACCACAATAACAAATGCGATAACGGCCGCTATTTTAATAATCTTTTTTACTCGTTCGCTCATTATATACAATAACCCCGGAAGCATATCAGACTGCCTCCGGGGCTCCTTTTAATCCAAACTATAACAATGAAGCTATATCTATGTTTTCGCCTGTCAATCCGACATATGCGCCATCCTTTGCTTCAGAAGCTTCGGCATGTGCAAGAAGCCATTTATTGCAAGCTGTTAACCACTTATCTTCTTCATTAACAGGAGTAAGAGCAGGTACAGCACCGTTTGTTCCCTTGGGAAGAACGATAACTACTTTGAAGCCTGCACCCTTTGATGCACTGCAGGGAGCATAGTGAAGTGAAGTTTCATATACTTCAACAACCTGTCCCTTTGTAGCCTTGAAAGCCATAACCTTTGAAGTATCAAGTTTTCCGTCAACTATATCATCAGCTTTGGCAAGTAAAAGAATAAAGTCGGTCGAGCCGATATTCAATTCGCTGTCGCGGTGATACTCGAGGCAGTTAAGCTTCGTATTATGTCCGTTGCAGTATCCGAGCTGAATAGGCATTCCGCCGTATGCATTGTTCTGAAGCTGACCCATGGCCTTGGTATATTCAAGATCAGCGCAGCTCATAACATATTCAACGCCCTCGGGAAGAGGTGTTTTCTTATCAAGTGCCTCAAGCAATTCTGTTGTGTCATAACCTGTAAGTACTTTTCCGTAAGGAGCAAACTCCTTATCCAATACACTGTAAATCTTCATTTGTTTTTACCTCCCAAAACAAAATGTTTATTCGTTATGAAAATTATTATAATATCACAGCCGTCAGACATTCAACTCAATTCTTGCCAAATTAAAACAACGTCGTCAGCTCAGAAGGTGAATTAATGACATAATCCGGATTAACACAATGTCCGAATCCGTAGGAAGCAAACGCAAATCGGACCCCTGCCTTTCGGCAAGCCTCTTCATCCATGTGGGTATCGCCTACATATACAGGGTTTACCAATCCGTAGTCAGCCTTTATTTTCAAAATATTGTCAGCTTTTAGAAGATTCGTATCGCCGGGACACAAATGTCCTTTAAAGTATTTTTCGAAGCCCGTTTTCCTGAAGAATAATTCTATATATCCGCCCTGACAGTTGCTCACTATAAAAAGCGGATACTTCTTCGAAAGGTATTCAAGAGTCTCTTCGAAACCATCGTAAAGCGCGCCCGCTTCCTTTTCGAGATAATCATGTTCATAAGAAAAACAGAAAGGCTTGAACTCAAGTCGTTTTTCAAGCGGAACATCCGGAAGTATTCTTTCTATAATATCGTCCATAGGCAGGCCGAACAGCCCTTTTAAATCATCCTTTGTGACGCGCTGTGAAAATCCTTTGTCAGAAAGGGCCTGATTCCAAGCCTTCTCAACTACTCCCGTAGAGTCCCACAAGGTTCCGTCTACGTCAAATATAATACTGTCGATCATGTATACTCCTTTAGGGACGGTCCTTTTTCCATAAGGATAGCCCCTTTGGCTTAAACAATTGAAACAAAAAAACTTTCGAAATATTATTACCTGCCTGCGAGGATGGCGCACTCGGCTCATTGTTATAACAAAAACCGAAACTAATTCTTTTTCTTCATATACCTTGCGTCTTTATATGTACCGATTTTAACAATTTTGCCTTCCTTCAACATCTTACCAAGTACCAATTCAATAGTTTGTATACTGACATCCGGAAGTTTTTCTGAAATATCCTTTTTTGAAATAGGAACAATTGCACTTGATAATATGTTTTCAACTCGCTGGGATTTTTTAGCCTTTTTCAAAGATATCTCCATGAAAGACTCATCCAAATCCTTGAAACATCTGTATAGTATCTGAAGAAAATTTACTATAAAAGGGACGTAGTTATTTGTTCCATCATGCCACGACATAGATGACTGTTCTAAGGCAGCGTAATAACTGTCTTTATATTTGTTGACCTGACCTTCAAAAGATATATAGCGAACTATGTCGTATCCAAAATTATATAGAAGTAAAACGGTTATCAATCTGGAGACTCGTCCATTGCCATCCGAAAATGGATGAATACACAAAAAGTCTACAACAAAACATGGAATAATTAATAACGGAGAGATTTCTGAATCCTGCCGCGCTTCATAAAGTGCTAAAATCATCTGTTCCATAGCATATGAGGTATCCTTTGCATCGACCGGTTTAAAACGTACTCTCCTTAATCCATCCTCTGTATATTCCATAATAAAGTTATTTGCCTTTTTATACTTTCCGGCCGAGTCAGCATTAGTTGCATTCTCTATCATTCTATGAAGCATACATACAGTATCTTCATCAACATCCAGGTTTTGATATTCCCGGTGAATCAAATCGAGCGCTTCCTTATACCCAGATATTTCCATTTCATCATGAGTCGTCGGAGTTGCTCCATCAACAAGATCCCTAATTCTTGAATCAGTAGTAACTATGCCTTCAATAGCATTGCTTCCTTTAACAGATTCAATAATTGCTTTTTTTCTAAGCTGCTCGAATGTTTCTGTATATTGAAGCTTCCTAAACTCTTCCTTACTTCTTAAATCTGCAATAATATCTGTTAATCCGACTAGATTACCGGGTATATCTTTTTTCAAAAAAGAATAATCAAACTTGCGCATAGTTTCTCCCGTTCGCTATTTACTGCCTAAATTTTACTATTTTTTATGCAGTAAATCAAGCGTATAGAAAATACCAATGGGATAACCTTTTCTTCCTGCCACACCGTAAATCATCGCATACATAAAATTATCCGCCGCGCACACCTCGGGGGCGATTACATAACCGGTATTGGTTTCGAATACCTCATCAAAGCTCTTTGTGGTCTTCCAGACAATGAAACAATCTACTTCTTGACCTTCGATTTCGAATGTTGAATAAGAATCATGATGCTCTATTTTGTTTAGGGACGGTCCTTTTGCCATATCCATCAAAAAGTTCATACGGAACATGTGAGAATTCTCTTTCCATCGAATGGAAATCCGAAATATCGGCTATTGAAAGAAAGCCGCTATACGGAGAGTGTATATATTTTTGTGTAAACCCTAAGGATTGATGAAGAACATCATGATTGGGTTATTGCTAATACACACAGACTGAAGCCACAAGTTTTCCCTTTCGGCTTAAAGAAGAATATCCGTTATAAATGAATTTACCATAACCCCTTACTGTTATTGTGTCGGACTGCTTCAGGATTTTTGAATTGTTTTCACAAATTCGTCCATTGATGAAAACGCGCCCTTCCTTAAAAAACTGAATCGACGTTTCTCTGGAGCACTTATAGACCTTGGAAATAATAACATCAAGTCTCTCTGAAGGTATTTGAACAGTCTCCTGTTTAGGTTCTTTGATGGCTATCGCCGGGAGGTCTCTAACTGCCTTAACCATTACAGAAGTGTGCTTTATGCGCGTCAAATTTTCAATAATATATTCAACTATCGAATCCAAAACAAATATATATGCTCTGGGACTTTCAACCAGAATGTCTCCGATAACATCACGTTCGATTCCCAGATTCATCAATGCGCCAAGAAAATCACGATGGTTAAGTTCATCCGCAAATTTATTCATCAATGGAGAAATCTCAAGAATGGTAATAGGAAAATCTTCGGAATAACCGAGAGTTTCTTCATTTCCAAACCTGAGAATCATCCTCTCACTCAAGTCATATCCCCCGAAAAGTTCATACGGAACATGTGAGAATTCTCTTTCCATTGAATGAAAATCCGAAATATCGGCTATTGAAAGAAAACCGCTATACGTGTAAACGTTCTTCTGGTAACATCTGTCCGCCAAATCACGAAATCTATTGCATAATCCAGAATTATTTAGCGAATTCATAATAAGAAATAACCTTTCTAGGGACGGTCCTTTTTCCATAAGGATAGCCCCTTTGCCATATGGATAGCCCCTTTGGCTAATATATGCCATATCACGGAGCTTATCAATATTTTTTCATCATCTGAATATAGAACATTTACAAACTCTTCCTATTCATATACACATATATCCTCTATATTCATAAATCTCTCAAAATAGCTTATGTTAAGAATTATGGTTATTATCGAGCTTCTCTTTTCTTTGATTATGAGATCATTTGCCCAATAATTTTCTGACTGCCAACACCAAAAGAAGATAATTGGTCGAGCCTCCGCCTATCACGTACTCTCCCTGTTGCCAAAGATACGGGAATTCAAGAAGTTCAGGAAAATCAGGGCGAATCAACGCCGTTCCTGAAATTACACCCCCCGGAATATATGACCAATCCGCACGATTCATTCCATACGCAACGGTAGCACTAACAGAACCGATTCCCGAAGCAAACGAAGCAATATTCTTGCCGGGATGACAACCCAGAATAAAGTTTAGTGCACTGAAAACCGGCTCCGGGTCAACCAAATCCGGGCATGCCTTATGTAGGAAATAATGGTGTACACCCTGTGATTGTATATTCCATCCCGCACCCCAAATCACGGGTGTATACATAATGCCATATGGTGTATCTGCACATTTTGCATTAATAATGTTCATGTAATCCGCAATGGCACCACGTATTCTCTTTACACTTTCGGTATCATCAATTCTGTCTAAAATCTTTGATGTAATCCATCCGGTTTCAGCTATAGTATCAACGATGTGATCAATATGTTCCTTTATGTAGCTCAAATATTGTTCTTCGTCTGTTGAGATAAACAATTCTACCGCCGCAACTATCTTGGCTCCTATGCTTCCGCCCATACGCTTAACCGCAGAAGCACCGGTGTCCATTCCCTTAAGCTCTTCTGCCGATTTTTCTTCGACAAAGGTAACATCAAAAAGTTCTTTCGCGATTTTAATAGTGTCCTCACTCAAGGCAGCGTTATAGTCCTTAATGACTCGCGAAGCCGCTGCCAGATGAGCTGCCGCCATTAATTCTCGTTCCGGATTATCCTCCGTGAAAACCCAGCGCTCCGAATCATTATCAGTACCACCTTCAGTCATATTTACGGGATCACCCAAAAGCACATACTGTCGAAGCTTTGACGACATAATCTCATGATAGAGTCGTCCCAAAGAATTGTAACCACCCACAACACTTAGCAGTCCGTGCTCTATCTGTTGCAAAAGATCATTAACGCCATCAGGTTGATGAATCTCAACTACCTGTTTGCTCTGATCTATAGTTGTTTCATCTACATAAGCATTAAATTCTTCAACAGCCAAGGATAGGTTATATATTTCCCAGGTTTGAGACTCTATTCTCAAATCAAAATCACCGGCATCATGCCAGCCGCCTCGATTCAGCCCCGGAACATGTTCCCCGGGCTTATACTTTGTAAGCGTCGAAGTCCCCTGGGCCGCACCGTCAAACTGCGAATAATCGGTAAGTGCCATTCTGGCATCATCCTTATGGCATAATCCATGCCACACACGATATTTTTCATTTACTCGCATGTGACACATCTGTACCGGCAAAAAATACTCAAGAACAGGCTGCCAGATTCCGCGCTCATATATCTCAGAATCTATTCTGAATAAAGCTGAATCAGAAGTCGAATAGCGAATAAAGTAAATACCTGCTTCACGTACCTTTGAAAAATCCGCCTTAAGATATTTGTACCTTAGGAAATCTCCGTGTACGCTAATCGGCAATTTGGCATACTCTTTCACTCCGCTTTCATCTACACGATATAATACCGCATTGTTGAGCGGCTTATCCTTTGCATCAATCTCGATAACAGCTGTCTTGGGCATATCCGGATGATATCCCACAGTCGAAAGTTGTACTACAGGTTCATAAAGATACTCTTTTTCCGTATTCGGATAAATATCCCACTCACAAGCAATTTCATTACTATTGGGATTGAGCGGACTGCTTAGTACAAACCAGCCGTTATTATGATTAATCCTTCCATCATACAGTTCAATAATGTTGCTACCGCTTAATACCCTAAAGCTATGATCACTGTCATCCGGACAAAGTGTAAATGTATGTCCGGTTGCATACGGCTTAGCCACTATATCATCTGCCACAATTGGACAGTATTCATCTTTCTCCCCAATAAGCATCTTTGCAGAAGCTTTTCCGTCTTCAAGAGGCTTAATATGACCCGAATACTCAATGACAGACTCTCTTCTTTGAGTAGGAGCAATCGGCTGTCTTGGGAAAATACCGGTTTGCTTATCCATAATCCACGATTTCCCGAAGAGATTTCCGGGAAACAGTTCCAAATTGAATCTCAATTTTCCGAGCAGTTCATTTGGTATATCCCTATCGAGTAACACCTTGACAGAAATGTGGTCATCAAACCCCTTTACCATAACCTTGTAAGCAAATTCAAAATCCGGGTAAATAATCGGATTGAAACCCCGCAGATGTGTTTCCATGTCAGGATAAGCCAACGTCACCTCAATCGTATTGCTTTCTTTATCTACAGAACGTGATACCTGCGCCGGAACCGGTTGCCATTGACCGGGTGTAGGTTCAAAGCGAACATCTCCGCATGAAGCCATACGGGTATCCTTCATAATCAATCCGATTCCTGATTGATGTCCCGCGGGGTAAATATCATCAAATACCATGACATCTGCTCCACCATAACTAAAGTAATCCCTTTCGTTAATTAAAAACCCCTCTGTTTCCATACGCTCTCTCCTCTATTCTTTTCTTTCCCATCTTATTTTCTATGTTCACACATTTCCTTGACAACTGAAATAAAAAATAACCGCAAAAATGCGGTTATTTTTCAAATATCGTCTTTCACTATATATCCGTAGTAAAATTAGTACGGGGATTTTACATAAATCATTCCTCGTTGAACAGGTCCCATAATAACTCCTACTCCTTCAGTAGCGGCGTGAATCATTTGGCCTCCTCCGATGTATATGCCACAGTGACCGGAATTAACGCAAACATCACCGGGTTGAGGATTTGAAGTTTGCGGCCAAGACAGGAATGTGTATATAGTTCCCAAACGAGCATAGCGTCCTGTTAAGCAATAAGACACGAAACCCGAGCAATCGAAAGCTCCGGGAGAACATGCACCCCACACATAGTCGGCTCTTCCAATCCAAGATTCCGCTCTGGAAACGACATCAGAACCACCCGCAATATATGAGTCTTCCGAGCATGAAGAGCCTCCACCGGCTACTTTGTGTAAATCTTTTTCATTAAGTTTATTAATAAAAGCATTATCAGTTACATCTTTCTTTGCTTCAGTATTCATAGAATTGCCCTCCTGACATCCTTGATATAGATATATACGATTCGCAATACCGAAAAAGCTAATTCAGGGGCGGTCCTTTGGACATAAAGGAGTTTTGTAATAAAAAAGAAGCCTGAGTAATCAGACTTCATAATTCTTAGAGGTGCGAGCCGGATTTGAATGTTAAAAAATGTTGAAAAATCAAGCTTTTTGGACACTCGGGCTTATTTCGTACTCAAAAACGTACACAAATTCTTCCACCATAAAGGTACATCTTCTGTAAGCACTAGAA
>JAZUFW010000100.1:0-15125 GCA_045640905.1 Lachnospiraceae bacterium | reverse complement strand
TACTTGTCTCTTACACGCAAGCGTGACGATACAAGCATTGTTCATATATCAACTGTGAATAGTAACGTATAATCGTATATTATAACTTCTGACGAGGAATTTTTCAAAGAGAAAAAGAACCCTGCTCCTTGTATGCTTAATCAGGCACTCAAAAAGCAGGGTCAATTCACTTAATGATTATGTTCTTCGGTTTAGTACATTCCACCCATTCCTGCACCGCCTGCGGGCATTGCGGGTGTATCTTCCTTGATATTGGCTACTACAGACTCTGTTGTTAACAAAGTAGAAGCAACAGATGTCGCATTCTGCAAAGCAGAACGTGTAACCTTGGCAGGATCCAAGATTCCGGCCTTAACCATATCAACGTACTCATCCTTCAAAGCATCGTATCCGATACCTTCTGCGGATTCTCTAACCTTATTAACAATAACCGATCCGTCCAATCCTGCATTGTTTGCAATGTAGAACAAAGGAGCTTCCAATGCCTTTAATACGATAGTTGCACCGGTCTTTTCATCACCTTCAAGGGATTCTGCCAACTTGGCAACCTTCTTTGAAGCATGAATGTATGCCGAACCACCGCCGCAAACAATACCTTCTTCAACTGCTGCCTTTGTTGCTGCCAAAGCATCCTCAAGACGAAGCTTTGCTTCCTTCATTTCTGTTTCGGTAGCTGCACCGACTCTGATTACTGCTACACCGCCGGCCAACTTAGCCAATCTTTCCTGAAGCTTTTCTCTGTCAAAATCAGAAGTTGTAGTCTCAATCTGTGACTTAATCTGTGCGATTCTGCCTTCGATAGCACTCTTATCGCCTTCACCGTCAACAATTGTTGTGTTTTCTTTCTGAACCTTAACAGACTTTGCACGACCAAGCTGATCAAGAGTAGTATCCTTTAATTCAAGTCCAAGGTCTGAGCTTATTACTGTACCGCCTGTCAAAATAGCGATATCCTGAAGCATATCCTTACGTCTGTCACCATATCCGGGAGCCTTTACTGCTACAACATTAAATGTTCCGCGAAGCTTGTTCAAAATAAGTGTAGTCAGTGCTTCACCTTCAATATCTTCGGCAATAATCAAAAGAGTTGAACCTGACTGAACTATCTGCTCAAGAACAGGAAGGATGTCCTGAATATTGCTGATCTTCTTATCAGTAATCAAAATATAAGGATCATTCAAAGTAGCTTCCATCTTTTCCATGTCTGTAGCCATGTAAGCTGAAATGTATCCTCTGTCAAACTGCATACCTTCAACTACATCGAGTTCGGTAAGCATTGTCTTTGATTCTTCGATAGTAATAACGCCGTCTTTAGAAACCTTTTCCATAGCATCTGCAACAAGCTGACCAACTTCATCATCACCTGCTGAAATTGCTGCTACTCTGGCAATATGCTCTTTGCCGTTAACGGGTGAGCTTAATTCCTTAACGCATTCTACTGCACAATCAGTTGCCTTCTTCATACCTTTACGAAGAATAATAGGATTAGCTCCTGCTGCCAGATTCTTGATTCCGTTATTAATCATAGCCTGTGCCAAAACAGTAGCTGTGGTTGTTCCGTCACCTGCTACATCGTTTGTCTTTGTAGCAACTTCCTTAACAAGCTGTGCTCCCATGTTTTCAAAAGCATCTTCAAGTTCGATTTCTTTTGCAATGGTTACACCGTCATTTGTAATCAAAGGAGCTCCGTAGCTCTTATCCAATACTACGTTTCTTCCTTTGGGTCCCAATGTTACTCTTACCGTATTGGCAAGTTTATTAACGCCTTCTTCCAAGGCTGCTCTGGCTTCTGCGCCGTACTTTAATTCCTTAGCCATTTCATTAACCTCCGATTAGTTCATTATTGCTAATATATCGCTCTGTTTAACGATAATATATTCTTCGTTTTCAAGCTTAACTTCAGTGCCGGCATACTTTGAGAAAATAACCTTATCTCCAACCTTTACTTCCATCTTTACTTCCTTACCGTCCACGTTTGTGCCGGGGCCTACCGCGATAACTTCGGCCTGCTGGGGCTTTTCCTTGCCCTGTCCGGGTAAAACGATTCCGGATGCTGTGGTTTCTTCTGCCTCAAGCTGCTTTAAAACAACTCTGTCACCTAAAGGTACCAATTTCATTATTACTGCCTCCTAAATATAAAAATAATATAATACAGGTTAAAATAAACGTTTAATAAAAAACGCAAAAGATATTATACAAAAATTTATAAATCATTTCCACTTATTTAGCCATTACACAATGATAAAGAATTTATAAAATATTTTTAATAATTTTTCCGAACCAGTCTGTCTTTGTATTCCTGCGAATTTTTGGTCTCGTATTTATCGGAAAACATCTCATACTCGGCATCGGACCACAAATCGTCAATCTTTTGTTCGATATTTGTTTTATATACAATACCTGCTGCCACGGAAGGCGCCAATATCTCATCATCAAAAGAGTTGGCGTTATCTTTTACCTTTCTGACAAATTCTTCCGCTTCGCCTTCAAGCGCCATCGGAATCACTACCCCAAAAACATCTCCATCTACTCTGCCGCAAACAAAATAAGGTTTTGCTTCGCTCTTAATTATATTGGAAATAATTTCAATAAGTCTGTCGGACTCTTCATTTCCGAAATTATCATTGACCAATTTCCAGTCATTTATGTTGAAGTTGATTACGGCAACAGGCAGTACCTGTGATCTGTCTATTGTCGCAATTCTCTTTTCATAGTAAGAATGATTATACAGTCCGGTCAGTTCATCCATCTGGCTGATTGTATGAAGAGCCTGCTTACGTTCCTGAAGCATCTTTAACATCTCATCCTTTGTGATGGTTCCGTTTATTTCAAAACTCGGTCTTTTTTCGTCTATTTCGGTAAACGAAACCGATATTTTCATGACAGAGCATCCGTTTTCAAACAAATTCTTCAGTTCGTCGAGATGATATTGATCATCAAAGTTATACTTTTTTACTCCCATCGTGTAACCCTTTCTGCGATTATCGTACTATACCCATTTTATCAAGATATTCTCTTTGCTTTGCTTCCATAATTTCACGCTCCGTATCTTCCATGTGATCATACCCCAATAAATGAAGCACACTGTGAGCTATCAAAAAAGCATATTCTCTTTTAACCGAATGATTGTAGCTTTCGGCCTGAGATACTATTCTCTCGTCATTTAGTACTATCTGCCCCAACATAATCTTTTTACTGTCCGGATTAATTAAGAAAGTATCGTTAAATGCCTCTCCTCCAAAGTCCGACGGCATATCCCACGCTACATTCGGGAACGATAAAACATCGGTAGTATTATCAATCTGCCTGTATTCATTATTTATCTCGCGAACCGATTCGGGATCCGTAATCAGCAATTCCACTTCGCATTCTTTGGGGCACCCTTCGAGCGAAAGAATCGTACTTATTACCTCTTCGGCAGTTTTTTCAATGTCAAATTCAGGATTGCTAAAATCCGTTTCGTTCTCTATATAAACCATCTGCATCTCCGTAAGGAATAAATGTAACATTAACGTCTGATGTGTCGGTGCAAACACTGTACACGTAATCATCAAAACATTCACATGTCAATGTTACATCATCAAGTGCAAAAACGTCAAAGTCCTGTGGTGAAAAATAAAATCCGGTACCCAAATACTTCACATAGCTTTCTTTCATCGCAAAGATTTTGTGAAAAAGGACACTGCGTTGTTCTTCGGGCGCTTTTTTGAGCACACTGCACTCTCCTGGCGCAAAAAACCTCTCGGCGATTCTTTCATCATACGTTTCTATATGTTGAACATCAACACCGACTTTTTCGTCCGATCCGATTCCCACCATGACATAAAACCCCGAATGCGAAATATTGAATTGGGGCAAACCGTCTTTTGCAAAATACGGTTTCCCGTTTTTGTCGACAACATACTCCATGTCCTTTTCTCGAAGATTATATGAAAAAAGAGCATAATTAAGCAATTGTGTTGCGCCCAATTCCAGCATTTTCGCTTTAGGCATTTTCATTTTGTTTATTTTTTCTCTTCTGTAAAAAGATACCTGAAATAGGCGTTTTTCAATCTCGTCACACCCGATCTCAGGTATCTTCATTAAGTACACCGATATCATTAATTAATCTGCTTTATATATCTTAATCTGTTCAAATACCAAACTGATACTGCCGGCATATAATCTCAGGGTGTTTTTACCTTCCTTAAGCATAAACTCATTGGTACTTAATCTGTAGTTTAATAAAACTCCCTTCATCCAGTCAGGCTGTCCGTCTCCAACCCTGAATCCGTCAGCTACGGAATTAACAGTTCTAACCTCACCGCCGTTAACAGATATTCCGTAATACGATTTCATATCCGTATACGGAGGATTTGACGCTGAAACCATGACTTCTGCCACATATTTTCCTTCGCAGCATACATTAAATTCGTATTCGGCATACGGAGCATCCACGCCGGGTACGAAGGTCTGATCCATGGGCAATGCTTTAATTCCGGAAAAATCTCTTCCGTATTCGGGAATAACGGTCATATATCCTTTTTCGCTTGGCGTAAGTGACACATAGTCTTTCGCAAGAAGTGTTACTTCGTCAGGATTCATATTAACAGGTACCTTAATCAACGTACGACCGAATTGCCCTTTAACCGTGATTTCCCCTACCGAAGGGGTTTTGTATGAAGAGTCAACGGAAACCATAATATCCGTATATGATCCGCCGGGTACGGTTCCCATTGTGGGATTGGCCATAAGGAACGGAGAAACATTCTCTATTTCATATTCGGAATCAGAATAATTTGTGGCATACAGACGGATTGTCGCCTGCTTAGAATTGCTCTTAATGAAATCCTTAATGACCAGTGTCTTTTTCGTCCAGTCACCACCCTCGGAAGCTGCAGCTTCATTCAAAACGGTAACCACAAATCTGTTTTTATTTGTAGGAATCATTTCCTTTAATATCGGATATGCATTTTCCTCTTCATTCCAATTCTTAAAACCGATATGCTCGGACAGACCCATGCCGTACCACATTCCGTCATGCGCTTCATGAAGACGCGACACCAATTTCTTATCGAATGCAATTCTTTCCTTAACCTTTGCATTGTACTCATTGGCACATATAGCTCCGATTTTGCATAAATAATCGTTAAAGGTATTTTCAAGCCACATTACCTGAACATTCAAATTGCCCATCAGGGGATAATAAATGAATTCGAAGAAGGGGAATTTATATTCTTCGGCGCAGCTTTCATACATCTTTTCGCATTTATCCATCAATTCAAGACATCTTGAATAAAGCTTCGGACCTTCATCCCATGCATTATATACATTTACATTCATGGCTTCGGGACGTCTGTTATGTGCGATATGTGTATATCCCTTAATTAATTCGACGGTCTTTTCCTTTTCTTCATTTGAAAATCCCGGGAACAATCTGTCTATAAACTTATCCGTATATTCAACGGCGGAATTAACATTCGAAGAGCCCCACTTTTCGTAATCGTATGCCAAATCCAAAAAATACGAAAGCGGAAATTCCGTGGTAAATATATCTCCCACGTTAACTATCCAAAGCTTTTTGATTTCGTTATCGTAAGCGGTACACATCTGCTCCCAAACTTTGGGCAAATAACTTGAATTAATCCACTCAAACGAAATCGGGAAACCGTGATAATCAAAATGGTAGTACATTCCGAATCCGCCGTTATGCCCCTTCATTTCTTCGGTGGGCACCGTACGCAGATTTCCGTAATTATCATCGCAAAGCATTAATGTAACTCCTTCGAGTTCTTTGCAATGCATCAGGCCTTCTGTGTTCTCGTCTCCGTAATAAAAAGGTTCGACCTCCTTATAGAGGGCCAGCATTCTGGGCACTTTCGAAATATCTTCGTTTACGCATTTTTTAATCAACTGCTCTTGTGTCGTCAACACGTCTTTTAAGTAATCGATATTGTCCTTAAGGGTTGCCTCATGTCCGAGTATTGTCGAATCTGCCTCTCCTCGCATACCCACCGTAATAACATTTTCATACGGTGCGTTTCTAAGCAATCCGTCTTCCCAGAATTTGGTAATACCCTGACGGTTTCTTACAAAATTCCAGTCATCTCCGTATATCGAATCTTTGCCGCGAACATACTTATATTCTTCGCCGTTTCTGTTGCAGGGTTCGTGATGGCTCATACCCATTACTACACCCATTTCATCGGCCAAACGTGCATTTTCGATTCCCGGTCCGTCCAAATTGAACTGTGCCGACCACATTGCAGGCCACAGATAATTACCCTTTAATCGAAGTAACAGTTCAAATACTTTCTCATACATCTTGGCATTGAAGCCGCCGAAATTCTTTTCGGACCAATTGCCGCAGGCAGGCCACTCATCGTTGATGAAAAAGCCTCTGTAACATACCGAAGGTTCTTTGGATACCTTAAATACATCATCTTTTAAAAGAACAGAATCTTTCTTTATCGGCATAACATCGGCCCAGTTAACAAAGGGTGATACGCCGAGCAATTCGGATAAATAGAACAATCCGTAAACAGTTCCTCTTTTATCGGAACCTATTATGTACAGGTCACCGTCAACGACAGTAAATATATAGCATTCGTTCTTTCCGTTTATGACACTCGTGTCAACTTTGGCAGCCTTTTCAAGTTCGGATACTATGTTGCTTTTTCCTATTGTGGCTGCAACAATTTTCTTTCCGTCGAAAGAAGGAACAACCGATACATCCTTACCGAATACCTTCTCGATATCTTTTGACACATATCCTGCTATTCTTTTAACCCCGGGGAAAGCGCTATCTTCTACCACCAGCTTTATTTTGTCAGACAGTAATTCTTCTTTTGAAATCAAAAACTCCATGGTTATCCCCCTATTTAACTATACCGAAACCTAAAATCGTGAAATCCTTGTCCTCACATCCCGGAGCCATTTTGATTTCCACATGATGGTTCTTGCTTTCATTGCTTCTTAAGATAATCACGGGATTGCAATGAATCCATCCGACTTCCTTGGGATTGGCACTTAATACTTTTTGACCGTCAACAAAAACCTCGGCTATACCGTCCTTATTGTCTGCGGAATCTTTAAATATCAGCAGTATATGGCGGCAACAAACATCCATTGTAAACGGCTTATTGGTTCTTCCTTCCGTTCCTTTATACATGTAATTATTGGGGAACTGCGGAGAGGCAAATAAATCCATATTTCGTTCAACACACTGAATTTCCTTGTCTGTATCCGTGAAATCTCCCATATCGATTTGTGCACCGACTTCGTTTTGAATTCTGTCAATCACCAAAACATTTTCAAAATCAGCACTCTTCGGCGGTTTTATATCATCAATTGACTTTTCATCATCATATTCGGCCGCATCAGCTTTTTTCATCAAATTGATCAATCCGTCGGCCATTATCCTGTGCCCTATGTTTGTAGGGTGGAAGCAGTCATAAAAGTACTGACGCTTGGATACGATTCTGCCGTCTTCTTTGCTTTGATAAAACTGCTCAATTACCGAATCCTTTGTACTGGCCATAGGCAAATCATAGCTTTCGCCGACAACTTTCAGTCTGTCCTGCAGATTAAAGTCATCCGCAAACACGGCGAAAATAAGCATTACTGCAGGCTTCCCGGGGCCGTTGTATATTTTTCTGACCAGAGAATCGTAACAATCTCCCTTTGTTTCGTCTCCTTCATCGTTAACGGCAAATTCAACAACAACTATATCGGGAGTACCTTCATCCAAAATATCTCTTTTATATCTGAGCATTCCCAGTTCCGAAGGCGTGCCGCCGACTCCGGCCTTTATATAGTGAACATTTTCGTCATAACCTTTGTTTACCAAATCGCAAAAGCCCTCGAAAGTTTTGCGGGCATAGCATTCGGAATTAATGGGAACCGCACCGGCCCCCTGGGTAATTGACCCTCCGATAAAAGCAATAGTAGTATCCAATCCTGCTCTTGCCTTATCGATAGCCTTTTTCAATCTGTAATTATTTCCCTGATTCATCAAGGATTTTTCAATGATAGCCTTATACGCGTCGGACTCAAAATCAACAGGATCGTCTGTTTCCAATAAAGGTGCGCTGAAGCCGTCATTTAAATAGAACATAACGGAAACCGAAGCTTTTGTTCCTGCCTTTTTGAACTCGAATCTGATCTGTCCCGGTTCCTTGTCGTCGTCCTTCCATTCAACGTCCGACAAATTAAGTACATATTCCATGCCGTCCATCTTGACGGGCATAATCATATTGGCACCGCCACCGTAAGTATCCGTCTTTCCGTATATCTGAAATACAAAAGTTGCCTCTTCATCACTTTCCGATGAATCAATCGAAACCCCGATGCTGTGAACCAGTTTTTTAAAGCCTTCTGCCGTCTTTAATAAATCAAGTTCCTCTTCATCCGAAATTCCGCCTATTATCTTTGCCGACGAAATCAGTCTGCCGCCGTCTTCATAAATAGGTACAACTCCCGTTCCGTCCTCCTTGGGATTGGCACAGATTTCTTTGTTGTACATAATATAAAAACCTTGACGTTTTTTTGTCGGGTCCTTCGGCGCCTTAGGTCCGCGAGTTTCCATAGCCATAAATTGAAATCCTCCGTTAACTAACATGTTATTTTTCACACGTTATTATACTACTATTTTGTAATTGACGCCCATACAATTTTATCAAGTTCGTCCGCAACATAATCACAATCTTTCATCTGCTCTTTGTACTCTTTAAGTTTCTCTTCCATGTACGGATTCGGGCTTTCTTCCTTCGTGGGATAGTATTCGATTGCATGCTCCAGATATCGTGCCATGGCAGCCTTTATCCGACTCTCTTCTGTTCCGTTTTTGTCAAATCTGGTAAAGTTTCCGTCACGTGCCGCATTCAGATACATCTCATGTCCCAAGAACGAATATAACGGCTCATAATGTGTTTTGTATTTTTCGTATCCCATAGCCATTTTTGCTGCAAAGGTTATACTCATGCATAAAAATGAAACAGTGAGTGCAGTAATGATAACTGTTACAAAAGGGTGTTTTTTAATGTTCAAAACCATGTTTTTATTCTTCATCCGTAAACACCTCCTCTAAACGCTCTTCCAGGATAATCGTCTTCTTTGCTTCAGAAACTTCCCTGAATTCTTCCAAATCTTCTTCCTTTAAGTTGCAATAATTGAGGAGCAAAAATTCCCCTTTTTCTATCAGCTTTTGCAAAGCTTCCTTGTGCTTATCGGAAAACCTTTCATCATCTTCGTTTTGCTTTTCCCACTCATCGACTGTTTCATAAAGCCTCTGCATATTTCTGGCATACTTCTCGGCATAATAACTGCTGCTGTTATATGTGCGTCCCATCATATCAGTCAGTGTGGCGTTCATATCCTGATAGTACGAAGCTGCACGCAAAATGGCATCATACTCATAAAGCGGTGTATTATAAGGACTCATGAGAATCGAGTTATTGTAATAGAACATATCAACGAATTCCTCATTTTCTTCATATTCTCCCATTTGTTCCGCTATGGCGTCCACGTTTTTCTTATTCTTATTGCGTTCCATTTCATAAGTAAAATCGCGTACATTCGCAAGCAGTATTCCCATTACCAAATTAAGTACCACCAACACGGAAATTATGGTAATTACTACCGTCTTATAGGTAAACTTCTTTGTGGTTTCGACTACTTCACGTTCGGTATTTGCAAAACGTTTTGCATAATTTGCCATATCCTTTCTGTGTGCTTCATAAAAAGGATTCACCGCTCCGCAATGCGGGCAATTGGCATCTTCAATTGACATGTCTCCTGCACAGTATTCACATTTCATATTATTTTCCCTTTATTAGTCCTTTGCTTTTTAAATATTCTTCACATTTACTGTATAAAACTCCGCCACTGTAAGATTCTTCGGTAACATTTTGCCTTATTTCATCAAGATCGGTAAGTCCGTAGTATTTTTCCAGTATATCCTTTGCTTCTTCCTGATAGCCCATAATCAGATCGTACTCTGAATTATCAATTGATTTGGCCTCGTTTAGTTTATAGTCCCATTTATCAAACAAAAGTTGCGCGGCATCTTCAAAAACGAGTTGGTACGCAAGGTCGTCTCTTTGCGATTCGTCCTCAATATTAGGTAATAATTCATGCATTGAATTATAAAATCCGTAAGCATTTATGAATTCAATATGCTTCCAGCTCCAAAGATTATACGGTGAATCTTCTTCGTACAGCCTGTTTCTAAAATCCAAAGCGCCTTTGAAATCTCCCTTTTCAATCATTTCATCCAATATCGGGAAGTTCTCGTTTTGCCATATCAGTTGCGCTCTTTGCTGTTTCATGGCGTTTTTGTCACTGACACGCAATGAAATCATTATAATCGCAAAAACAACGCCTATTGAAAGCAGAATAATGATTACCGGCTTTATTACCTTTGAAAGCGTTCTTTTTGCTTCACCTTCATACGTCTGCTCTGCGTAGTCTTCCATCTGATCCAGGTCATAGTGAATGTCCTCCAGGTGCTTTAGATACTGTCCCTCCGCGCCCAGTTCGTTCGTAGTTCCGCAATAGGGGCACATCGGCTCATGAATATCATATTCGGCTCCGCAGCTTTGACAGTGCACAATTTGCTTTTGCGTTTTGATTAATTTTTCAACATTATCCGACATATTATTTCCTTTTATTACTTAACGGCCGTAACCGATCTCCACTCGCCCTTTTTTGCAATGCTCACTACGGTAAGGCCCGATCTTTCCATTATTTCTTTGACCAGGTCTTCTTTACCTTCTATAATGCCGGATGTTATGTAAACTCCTCCGGCTTTCATCTGATTTACTATTACGGGAGTCAGCGGAAGCAGTACATCAGCCAGAATATTAGCGACAACTATGTCATATTTTCCATAGCCTACCCTGTCCTGAATCTCTTTATCGTTAATGATATTTCCTATCATCATCTCAAAATCGTCTTCGGAAATATTATTCTGTTCCATGTTGTCTTTTACGGCTTCGGCAGCGCAAGGATCCAAATCCGTACCCACAGCATGCTTTGCTCCGAACATCAATGACAAAATGGCCAGAATTCCGCTTCCGGTTCCGACATCCAAAAGAACCGTATCCTCATTAACATACCGTTTCAGTTCCTCAATGCATAACTGTGTGGTTTCATGCGCACCGGTTCCGAAGGCTGTTCCCGGATCTATATGCAAAACATAGTTATAATCTTTCTCGTCAATTTGAGGCTCCTCCCATGACGGAATAATTAATACATCATCTATGGTAAATTGATGAAAATACTGTTTCCAATTATTAATCCAGTCAATATCTTCCGTTTCGGACACTTCAATTGTTCCGTCGCCTATATCGATATTAAATCCCCGAAGTTCTTCGAGCACTTCGTTTACGGTAGATAGTATTTCATCTTTTCTATCCAATTCCTCAACAAAAAAGTTCAAATATGCGACCCCGTCATCTTCTTCGGTTGGC
Source organism: Lachnospiraceae bacterium (assembly GCA_045640905.1). Taxonomy (GTDB): domain Bacteria; phylum Bacillota; class Clostridia; order Lachnospirales; family Lachnospiraceae; genus JAILLW01. The sequence goes on along the minus strand of JAZUFW010000100.1, from coordinate 3,675 downwards.
GGCAGAATATCCACAAACATCTGCTCCTTTTCAAGTGCGCTCATCGGAACTTTATCCTCTATCTGTGCACCTTCCAGTCCCACATCGTATAATGAGCTGATCACTATATCCTCGGCATCAACTGTTGTTTTAATTCTGAATTTCAACCACTTCATTTACATTTCTCCGTTTCTATCTAAACTCATCGCCCATGGTACTTGCTCTTTTTATCACCTGTTTTCCGTATTTCCCGCGAATAGAATCAAGTGCCGAATCGAGTTTCTTCAGTTTTTCTTTCTTCTCATCTGCAAACAGATTAATCTGCTCAAATTCCCCGCGATCTATTTGAGTAAGATTTAATCCGATAAGTCTCAGTCTTTCGCCCTTCCAAAGTTCTCTAATGAGTTCCTTGGCGGTCTCATATATTTCTTCTGTCACATTGGTGCTTTCTTCCAATGATTTTTGGTGGGAACTGTTCTTAAAATCAATGGTACGCATATTTACGCCCACACATTTGCACTTTGCTCCGTCCGCCCTCATTCGAAACGACAAAACATCCGCCTCATTAAGAAGCATTCTGTTTATTCTCTCCAAATCACACAAATCTTCTTCAACGGTATTATCAATGCTGTATCCCTTTGCATCGGCATATTCATCTGATACAGCGCCGTCATCAATACCGTTTGAGGCGTTTTTAAGGTATAACGATGCTTTATTTCCCACTATCGCATTCAAATCATCAATTGACGTTTTCGCCAGTTCCCCGATAGTTTTGATTCCGTATTCCTTTAATCTGGCTGCGCTTGATTTGCCGCAGAACAACAAATCATTTACGGGCAACGGCCACATTTTTTCTTCGATTTCATCAGGAAACAACGTATGTACTTTATCAGGCTTTTCAAAATCACTGGCCATTTTGGCACACAATTTGTTGGCTCCGATTCCCACGTTAACTGTAAATCCGAGCTCTTCTTTGATTCTGTCCTTTATTTCATATGCTGTCTTTATGATATCGGGATAAATAAATCTCATCCCGCTCATATCAAGAAACACTTCATCTATGGAAAAGGATTCCATCGTCGGCGTATATTCTTTGCATATGGACTTAAAAGCATGTGAACATTCACGATACAGTTCAAAATCTCCCGGCGCTACAATAAGGCCCGGGCATTTTCGAAGAGCCGAAGAAACACTTTCTCCCGTTTCTATTCCGTACTTCTTCGCCGGAATGGATTTGGCCGCGACTATACTGCCGCGCCTTTTGGGATCGCCGCCGATTATGGCAGGAACCAATCGTATGTCCTCCTGCCCTCTTTGCACTCTTCTGGTTGCTTCCCAGGACAAAAAAGCACTGTTTACATCAATGTGAAAAATCACGGTATCCAATGTTATTCCCTCAATAAATGCATCCTTTTTATTATATCTTACCCACAGCCTTTTGTCATTTGTTATAATAAGTGCGAGATACGTCCCTTGACGACATACGTTGCGTAAGTATATATACAGTTTGCTTCGTATGACTCCAGTTCGGCCTCCGCCTTCGGTATTACTTTGCTCACACAGTATTATGCGAGCGTACGTTGCGTAATCTTATATACAGTTTGCTTCCTACTCTGCGTAAAATGTGTTTTCTAAATGCTTCCGCAAGTCTTTGCTAACGGACGCGAACGTCGCACCCGACATCCGTGTAACTGGGTCCCCTTCGGGGACCATTGCTCCTATTTGGGCATCCATGCCCAAATTCGCTGGGTACTCAGGAAGCATTAAGAAAACTCAATTTTACTCCGCAAGGAACGCAAACTGCATATACGCTTACTCCACTTACGTTATTGCCAGCTTAAGGAAAAAGCAAGGCCGGAGAATTCGGTGTTGGTTTGCGAATCGATAGGACGAAATTGTGCTTTTGACTTAGAAACTCGACTAACTGTAGGCAAAAAATCCCGGATGGATTTTTTAGGTTCATTTGGCAACGGATTGCCAATTGAACCGGCCGAACGTCTTCGAAGATGCGAGTTTCTTAGTCAAAAGTGCAGTTGAGGACGTGTGAGCAAAGTAATACCGAAGGCACAGGCCGTATCTATGATTAAGTAACGTATACTTTATATTCTGAACACAATACACTATGAAGAAGAAAACCATTGGCATCCTGGCGCATGTGGATGCAGGCAAAACTACATTATCGGAAGCAATACTGTATAACCGCGGTGTTCTTAAATCACTCGGTCGTATTGACCACGGCGACACCTTTTTGGATACCGACAGCATCGAACGTTCGCGCGGAATAACGGTTTATTCCAAGAACGCGCGTTTCATGCTTTCACCCGATGAAGAAGTCATCCTGATGGACACTCCGGGGCATGTGGACTTTACATCACAAATGTCACAGGTACTGGCCGTATTGGACGCAGCTGTTTTGCTTATTAGTGCTCCGATGGGAATACAATCACATACGAGAAAGTTGTTTTCGCTCCTATCAGCTTACAACATCCCCACTGTCGTTTTTGTAAACAAAATCGACATGCCTTGTCCGGGCAAGGCCGCAATTATCAGTTCACTAAACAGTACCTTTGAAGGCGAATTTGTCGATTTTACTCAAAATGAAGACTCCCTTTTCGAAGATATCGCAACCATAAGTGATTGCGCTTTGAACGAATATATGGAAACCGGCGCGATATGTGACGAAATCATTAAGGACGCCGTCGTATCAAGGAAGCTTTTCCCATGCTATTTCGGTTCCGCTCTTCGTAACGAGGGAATCGACGAAATGCTCGATGCACTGTCAAAATATACACCGTGTTACGAATCGAAATTCCCGGATGATTCACTAAAAGCCGTATGTTACAAAGTTACAAAAGACAAAAACAAAATGCGCCTTTGTCACTTGAAAATACTGAACGGTTCGTTGCATGTTCGTGAAAATGTAAACGACGATAAGGTCACGGAATTGAGGCTATATAATTCCGTAACATACGAATCCGTAAAGGAATGTTCGGAAGGTGAAATCTGCGCCGTTTGCGGACTCGATTCCGTTCATATCGGCGATACAATCGGCGGAGATTCTTTACTTAAAGTATGCGTCCCCGAACCGGTGATGCGCTTTAAAGTAAATTATCCCGAAGATACGGATTCCATCAAAATGCTGAGCATACTGCGCGAACTCGAAGATGAAGATTTGTCGCTTAACGTGACGAGCGACGAAAACACTCATCAAATCCTGGTTTCTTTGATGGGTGATATCGAAGGCGCTGTTCTTTCGCATACCGTTAAAGAACGTTTCGATATTGATATTACTTTTTCCGAAGGCAGAGTCAATTACAAAGAAAGCATCTCCTCTTCCTGCGAGGGTGTCGGTCACTTTGAACCGCTTCGTCATTATGCCGAAGTTCATTTACGTCTCGATCCTTTGGAACGCGGTAGCGGATTACGTTTCGAAACCGATATGTCCGAAGATGATTTATCCGGCAATTATCAGCGCCTGATTCTGACACATCTGTCGGAAAAGACACATCGTGGCGTTCTCATCAATGCACCTTTGACAGATATGAAAATTACTCTTGTTGCCGGCAAGGCACACCTAAAGCACACCGAAGGCGGCGATTTCAGGCAGGCAACCTACAGAGCGGTCCGTCAGGGATTAATGAATCTGCTCTCATCCGGCGAGTGTTTTCTGCTTGAACCGTATTATGAGTATTCCCT
>JAZUFW010000099.1:0-31847 GCA_045640905.1 Lachnospiraceae bacterium | reverse complement strand
AGTAAACGAAACAGATCCGCTGACATCGGTTAAAAACCGTTCCGCATATGAAGACGCTGCAAATGATATGGATGATCGGATTATAGTGGGCGCGAACGGACCTTGAGCCATAGGTGTTTTCGATGTCAATAATTTGAAAAGAATCAATGATTCCTACGGACATGAAAAGGGTGACGAATACATAAAGAATTCAAGCAAACTGCTTTGCCGAATATTCAAGCATTCACCCGTTTTTCGAATAGGCGGAGACGAATTCCTGATTATTCTTGAAGGCAGTGATTACAGGGAAAAAGACAGCCTCTTTGAAAAACTGCAGCTTGAAATGGATGCTTCGTCGTGCAATTCTGTTGAATCCTGCACCAATCTGTCTATTGCCTACGGGATGTCGGTCTTTAACAAATCAACGGATAAAACGCTGGCAGAGGTATTTAAACGTGCGGATGCTCTGATGTATGAAAAGAAAAAAGAAATGAAAGAAAAGATGAAAAACATCTGATAACAGTTTATGTCACGTATATTGATTTCCACAGGTGCCCTTATAGGACGTCCCAACGGAAGAGATTATAAATTAATAGTGCCTTTTTCCAAAAACCTTAGTTGCGACGGATATGAGTTTATGATGTACAGCGATTGGTATGAAAAAGTTGACACCATAGTTGATTATTTAAAAAGTAACAACATTTCGGTTGCTACATATCACTGCCAGAAAAGTATCGGGGAAGGAATAAGCAAGGGAACTCCTTTGGATATGGAAGATGCTTTTTTGCGTTTTAACATTAATGTCAAAATGGCTTCCGACCTCGGAGCGCAAAAAATGGTTCTGCATCTGTGGGACGGGATTACTTCCGACCAAAATATCGAAAACAATCTGAAGGCATACGGCAAATTGCGTAATATTGCGGATGAATACGGGATGATTTTATGCATTGAAAATGTTGTCTGCAATCAAAAAGACCCTTTAACGCATTGGCAGGAATTGTACGAAAGATATCCGGATGTGAGTTTTGTTTTTGACACCAAGATGGCTGCATTCCATGATCAGCTAAAGGATACCTATAATTCAAAATGGCTCGTTTCGGGAAACCATATTAAGCATTATCATGTAAACGATTACGGCGGCGGATACATGGATTGGGCAAATTTAAAGACCCTTCCCATAGGAAAGGGCCATATTGATTTTGAAGAGTTTTTTGCATTTATAGATTCAATCGGGTATGACGATACCTTTACGTTGGAATCTACGGCTTTCAATTCCGAAGGAACTGTTGACTTTGATATGCTAAACCGCGAGATTGAGTTCCTGAAAGCTCACACTCAGAACAAATCCGACGACAAATAACGAAGTCCTGTATCCGGTAACAAAACTACGATGTTTTTGCCTTTGTTTTCAGGCTTCTTTGCCAGTTCCAGGCCAACGTGCAAGGCAGCTCCGGAGGTGATTCCGACCAGGATTCCTTCCTTTTTGCCGAGTAAACGGGCTCCCGCGTAGGCTTCATCGCCGCTTACGGTTACTATTTCATCTATTAAATCGGTATTAAGAATCGACGGCTTAAAACCGGCGCCTATTCCCTGCAAGGGGTGAGGACCGGAAACTCCCTTTGTTAAAAACGGAGAAGCTTCGGGTTCAATACCGATTATTTTTATGTCGGGGTTCTTCTCTTTCAAATATTGAGCCGTTCCCGTTATGGTTCCGCCGGTTCCTATTCCGGCTACAAACATATCGATAGCACCTTCGGTATCTTCATATATTTCGGGACCTGTAGTCAGGTAGTGGCTCTGTGAATTGGCCGGGTTTTCAAACTGTCCGGGGATGAAAGAATTAGGGTTAGCAGCAGACAATTCATTGGCTTTTTCGATGCAGCCTGCCATTCCTTTGACTCCATCGGACAGAACCACTTGAGCACCGTAAGCTTCCATGGTCTTTATTCGTTCTTTACTCATGGTGTCGGGCATAACTATGATGGTTTTGTATCCTCGCGCGGCCCCCAAAGCTGCCAGACCTATTCCGGTGTTGCCGCTGGTAGGTTCTATGATGACGGTATCCTTATCAATCAGTCCCTTTTCGAGGGCGTCATCCAGCATATTTTTGGCCACTCTGTCTTTGGCGGAGCCTGCAGGGTTGAGATACTCGAGTTTAACCAGCACGTGCGCATATAATGATAATTCGTTTTCAATATTATTGATTTCCATAAGGGGCGTATGTCCGATCAGTTCTTCAACGTTGCTATATATTTTTTTCATTTTGTTTCACTTCCTTTCAATTAATTGAAGTATACCACAGTAAGGGTTTATTGATATAATAAATCACGGAGGAGAAGTATGCGATTAGATAAATTGCTGGCCGATGCAGGAATCGGAACCAGAAGTGAAGTTAAAAAACTGATAAATAAGGGCTTGGTCAAAGTAGATGAGAAAATCTGCAAAGATGCTTCAATGAACGTTAATCCCGAGATTAATTCGGTTATGTATAATAACGAACCGGTTTTCTACGCGGAGAACAGATACTATATGTTGAACAAACCTGCGGGAACGGTAAGTGCAACCAAAGATGCGCTTTCCGATACCGTACTTGATATGCTAAAGGGTGTTCCTACGAAGAATCTATTTCCGGTGGGGAGACTCGATAAGGATACAGAAGGGCTGTTGCTGATAACGGATGACGGTGCTTTGGCCCATAATCTGCTTTCACCCAAAAAGCACGTGAGCAAGGACTATTACGTAAAAACCGATAAAGATGTGAAACAGGAATTCTTTGCGGCGTTTGAACAGGGCATGGATATAGGCGATGAAAAGCCGACATTGCCTGCAAAACTGGTCAAACTGGGTGAATGCGAATACAGAATAACCATAGTCGAAGGCCGGTATCATCAGGTTAAACGAATGTTTGAAAAATGTGACAGCAATGTCATTTTCTTAAAGAGACTTTCGATGGGACCGTTAATGCTTGATGCAGAACTGAACCCGGGAGAATTCAGGGCGCTGACCGATGAAGAAATACAGGCATTAAAGGATCGATAAATGCAGAAATCATATGGATAATCGTGTTTATTAATGGCCCTCAATATGATAAAATATATTGATTATGCTTTGCATTGAAATTGAAAGGAATACATAGATGAAACTTACAGATATTTACGCTCAGAAGACGAACGTTTTGTCTTTTGAAATATTTCCTCCGAAAAAGGATGATGAATTAAAGGATATAGAGCCTACGCTTGATGTTTTGTGTGAACTGAAGCCGGATTATATTTCCGTTACGTTCGGCGCCGGCGGTTCTTCAAACAATAACAAAACAATAGCGCTGGCAAAGAAAATCAAAGACATATATCATGTGGAACCGGTGGTTCATCTGACCTGCCTTTGCTATGACAAACATGAGATTAATGAGTTTTCAAAAGAAATTGCCGATGCAGGCATAGAAAATGTATTGGCTCTTCGCGGCGACAGGAATCCGAATATTCCCGCAAAGAATGAATTTGCTCATGCCAGTGACCTTATTGCATACCTGAAGGAAACTACGGATTTTTGCATAGCGGGAGCGTGCTACCCCGAAGATCACCCGGAATCCCTCAATCATATTTCGGAAATTCTTAATTTGAAAAAGAAAGTTGATGCCGGTGCGGATCTTTTGTTATCACAACTCTTTTTCAACAATGAAAATTACTATTCGTTTATCGAAGACTGCAGGATAGCCGGAATTAACTGCCCGATTACTCCGGGTATTATGCCGGTAATCAAAGAAAAGCAGATTCGAAGAATGGTTGATACATGCGGAGCCAAACTGGATGATAAGTTCGAAAGAATACTAAAGTGTTTCGGAGAAAACGATGATGCTTTGTACGAGGCAGGAATGATTCATGCCATGAGTCAGGTAGTGGATTTAATAGCCAACGGTGTTGACGGAATCCATTTGTACTCGATGAACAATCCCAAGGTTGCGCAGAGAATATGTGACGGTGTTAAGAAAATAGTTGGAAGATGATGAATATAGTAATTAATATTCTGATAGTGATTGCGGTTTTATTGGTTCTGACGGTTCTGGGATGTTATCTGTTGCTGATGCTGACCTTCGTCAGAAATAAGTCGCAAAATCATGACCGAAAAGAAGACGGAATAGAGAGTATAACCAATCCCGACTACAAAGTCTATTATGAAGAGGCTATAAAGGGTGAGGATTATATCATGTCGCTCAATCCCGAGGATGTAATGACGGAATCCTTTGATGGGCTTAAGCTTTACGGTTATTTTATACCGGCAGATACGCCTACGGATAAAACCCTCTTGTGTATTCATGGTTACAGAGCATACGGAATATACGAGTTTGGTGCCCGTGCCAAATACATGCACGAACTGGGATGGAATCTTCTTTTACCCGATGACCGTGCACACGGCAGATCCGAAGGCAGGTATATAGGCTTCGGAAATTTGGACAGCGAAGATGTGCTCGGATGGTGCGATTATTTGGTAAAGCGCTTTGGAAGCGACAGCACAATTGTCCTTCACGGAGTTTCGATGGGCGCCGCTGCGGTCATGGCCGCTGCAGGCAGCAGCAAACTGCCCTCGCAGGTTAAGGCGGTGATTGAAGATTGCGGATTCTCCTCCGGGTATGATGAGGTGGTTGCACAGGCCAAGGGTATGTATCATCTGCCAGAACGCCCCTTTGTTCCGATTTGCCGTTTTCTGCTTAAACTTGTGGCCAAGTATGATTTAAAAGAAAAAGCACCGAAGGATTTGATTTCGAATTTCAAGGGCAAATTACTGATTATTCACGGCGACAGTGACACTTTCGTGCCTACATATATGTCGCAGATAATATATGATGCCTTTCCGGGAGAAAAGGACCTTCTCCTCGTAAAAGGCGCCAAACATGCTACTGCGTACGTTACCGACAAGCGTTCGTACGAAGAGCATTTTTCAAAACTGATTAATTCGATAGACTGATTGACTGATGGCGGATATTGTTGAGTATTACAATAAATTCAATGAAGACAAAAGACTTTTGTCCGGGCACGGACGCGTGGAATTTGCCGTTACCATGCATTATTTGTCAGAGTATCTTGGCACCGGAATGAAGGTCATTGATATTGGCGCCGGAACCGGTCGCTACAGTATCGAAATGGCTAAACGCGGTATGTCTGTTACGGCCGTTGAATTGGTCAAATACAATCTGGGAATACTGAAAAAGCATATTCGCGAAGACCTGGGAGAGGATGCAGACATTACGGCTTATCAGGGCAATGCGTTGAAACTGAAGCGTTGCGAGGACAATTCTTTCGATGCTGCATTGCTTTTCGGACCGTTGTATCATTTGCACTCCGAGGAAGATAAAATAAAGGCGCTTTCGGAGGCCAAGCGTGTGGTAAAGAGCGGCGGACACATTTTTGTTTCGTACGTGATGAGCGACTACGCGCTGATTAAATACGGGTTTATGGAGCATAATATCAAAAAGAGCATAAAAGAAGGCGCTCTTTTTGATGATTATTCGATTAAGAGTAATCCCGACGAGCTGTACGATTATGTGAGACTTGAGGATATGGACAGGCTGAATTCGGCAGCAGGCCTGACTTTGGAAAAGCGTATAGCCCAGGACGGACCGTCGGATTATATACGGAATGTACTTAATGAGATGGATGAAGAAGAGTTTGACCGATTCGTTGATTATCAAATCAAAAATGCGGGACGAAGCGAACTGCTCGGAGCTTCCTCTCATGTGATGGATATATTGGTTAAGGGCTGAATGTATGGAGAACAAGGTAAACGACAGAAATACCGGAATTGAAATGCTGCGAATAGTGGCGATGGCAGCCATAATGATTCTGCATGTCCTGACGCAGGGAGGTGTGCTATATAATCTCGAAAGAGGCACCGCTTCGTATGCTGTGGGATGGCTGTTGGAGATGCTGTGTCTGTTTGGAGTAAATGCGTACGGATTAATTTCGGGATATGTTTGTTACGGCAGAAAATTCAGATTTTCGAATATTTTATATACGTGGCTGCAGGTAGTCTTTTTTACGGTGATTATTACGGGCGCATTTTTTATCGTGTGGCCGAATTGCGTTGACAAATATTCGGTTATCGGAGCTGTATTTCCGATAATGACGGAACAGTACTGGTACTTTACGGCGTATGCGGTTGTATTTTTACTGAGTCCCTTTATTAATGCCGGAATGGAAAAAGCGGACAATAAGCTGCTGGGTGCTTTGACCGTGATTTTGCTGACCCTTTTCTGTGTGCTGGCCACCTTGTTTGAAAATGATGTATTTGCCTTAAGAAAGGGGTACGGAGCTTTGTGGCTTCTGACTTTATACATTGTGGGAGCTTACGTAAAAAAGACGGATGCTTTTTCAAAAGTCAAGAAACCTGTATGGCTGATAGTATTCTTTTTGGGAGTTTTTGTCACGTTTTCGTTTAAGCTCATTACTGAGTCTTTTGCCTTTTTCCAAAGAGAAGACATGTTGGCCGAATACAATTCGCCGACTGTATTTATTAGTGCCTTTGCACTGCTCATGTTCTTTAAAGGCATGACCTTTAAAGAAAAATCCGAGAGAATTATTAAGAGAGTGGCACCGCTTTGCTTCGGAGTGTACTTGCTAAATACCAATCCGTTGATCTGGTTAAACATTTTGGATCAGCGCTACGCCAATCTGGCATCATATGCTTTGTGGAAGATGCTTCTTTGCGTTATACTGACCGCGCTTATTAATTTCTTTGCCGGTATCGCAATCGACGGCTTGCGGTTTATTCTATTCGAAGTGACGGATTTAAGAGCCAAACTTCGCCGGATTATGAAGGAAAATTAACGGCCGAGATTTGCCGTAAATTATATAATGAGATATACTGTCTTAGACTGAATATCGGTACCCGATCAATATGACGGCACCGAACCACGGAGGAACAATTATGTTATTGGATGACAAAACAATATTAATTACGGGAGGAACGGGATCATTCGGTAAATGCTTTACCAAATACGTTCTCACTCATTTTAATCCGAAGAAGATCATTATTTATTCGCGTGATGAATACAAACAGTTCGTTATGCAGAATGAATTTAAAGAATATGCCGATAAACTCAGATTCTTTATAGGTGATGTTCGTGACAAAGAACGCCTGCAGAGAGCGTTCAAGGATGTTGATTATGTAATTCATGCCGCAGCGTTAAAGCAGGTTCCCGCATGTGAATACAATCCGAACGAAGCCATTAAAACCAACATCCACGGTGCCATGAACATTATTGATGCCGCTCTTGACAGCAATGTTAAAAAGGTCGTAGCACTTTCTACGGATAAGGCCGTTAACCCTGTTAATTTGTACGGCGGAACTAAGTTGGTTTCGGACAAATTGTTTATAGCAGCCAATGCTTATGCCGGTGCGCGTGATATCAACTTCTCAATAGTCAGATACGGAAATGTAGCAGGCTCCAGAGGCTCCATTATTCCGTTCTTTAATAAGATTATCAAAAACGGCGGAAACGAATTGCCTATTACGGACTACAGAATGACCAGATTCTGGATCAGCCTCGAAGAAGGCGTTAAGCTCGTGCTCAAAGCTCTTGAAGAAGCACACGGCGGTGAAACATTCATTTCAAAGATACCTTCGTTCAAGGTAACGGATTTGGCGCTTGCCATGAAGCCGGACTGCAAGATGCCGGAAATAGGTATCAGACCCGGTGAAAAGCTTCACGAGATTATGGTTACGACAGAAGATTCGATGACCACATATGAATATGACAAGCACTTTATTGTATATCCTCAGATGGTATTTAACGACAGACAGGTAATAATTCCCGGAGGCAAAAAGGTTGAGGACGGATTCTCATATTCTTCCGGAAACAATACAGAGTGGTTGTCGGTAGAAGATATCAAAGAATTACTTAAAACAGTAGATTTGGAACACTAGGGGGCGTCGATATGGACCTTGAGAGAATCAAAGAAAAGCTTAAGAAATACGATCAGATGCAGCTTTTAAAGTATTACGGCGAACTCGATGAAGAAGCAGCCCGGAACTTGTTAAAGCAGATAGACGAAACTGATTTTGATGTTCTTTCTTCCATAAAAACAGGCGGTACCAACAATGAAAGAGGAGTTATTTCTCCGATAGAATCAATGGAACTTCCCGAAATTGATGCTCGCCGTGCGGAGTTTCGAAAAATCGGAATTCAGGCTATTAGGAACGGCGAAATCGGTGCGGTTTTGCTGGCAGGCGGAATGGGAACCAGACTTGGTTCGGATGATCCCAAGGGAATGTATGATATAGGTATTACAAAGCATGTCTACATTTTCCAGAGATTAATCGAAAATCTCCAAAAAGTTGTGGATGAAGCAGGCGCATATGTTCCTCTTTATATCATGACTTCCGATAAAAATCATGAAAAGACTGTAAACTTTTTGACTGAGAAGGACTTCTTCGGATACAAGAGCGAATATGTTCATTTCTTTAAACAGGAAATGGCTCCTGCGTCGGATTACGAAGGACATATTTTCCTGGAAGAAAAGGGACGTTTGTCTACATCACCCAACGGAAACGCCGGATGGTATGTTTCCATGGTGAGGGCAGGACTTGCCAAAAAGGCGATGGATGACGGAGTAAAGTTCTTAAATATTTTTGCGGTTGATAATGTACTTCAACAGATAGCGGATCCCGATTTTATTGGTGCTGTTATTGACGGAAACTATGTTTCCGGAGCAAAGGTTGTTCGTAAGGCAGCCCGTGACGAAAAAGTCGGAGCAATGTGCCTTGAAGACGGTCGTCCTTCAATCGTTGAGTATTATGAAATGACTGACGAACTGATGGATGCGAAGAACGAAAAGGGAGATCCCGCGTATAACTTCGGCGTTATTTTGAATTACCTTTTCAGCATCGAAGAATTGGAAAGAATAGTAAAGAACAACCTGCCGCTTCATGTGGTTGAGAAAAAGATACCTTACCTTGATGAGGACGGCAATTTGGTTAAGCCGACGGAACCCAACGGATACAAATTCGAACAGTTGGTTCTTGATATGGTTCATCAGATGAAGAACTGTCTGCCGTTTGAGGTTGTCAGAGAAAAGGAATTTGCTCCCATCAAGAATCCTACGGGAGTTGACTCCGTAGAAAGTGCGAGAGAACTCTGCAAACTTAACGGAATTGAACTGTAAAGTGAGATTTGCAGACAGAAAATACAGATGTTAAGACGTGTATTGACTCTGCCCCCGGGGCATGCTTTATGATTGAAAAGTCAATGTGACACATTTTAACAGGAGGAATTTGATATGAAAATTTTGGTTACCGGCGGTGCCGGATATATCGGATCACATACTTCATTAGTTTTGCTCGAGGAAGGCTATGACGTAGTGGTGCTTGATAATCTCTCCAATGCCTCACCCAAAAGTCTTGACCGTGTTAAGGAGATAACGGGCAAGGATTTGAAGTTCTATGAAGGCGATATCAGATCATATGAAGATTTGGAAAAAGTATTCTCAAACGAGAAGATAGATGCGGTTATTCATTTTGCCGGACTCAAGGCAGTCGGTGAATCGGTAGCCAAGCCCTGGGAATATTATAACAATAACATCACCGGAACCTTAACTTTGATTGATGTGATGCGCAGGCACGGCTGCAAGAACATTATTTTCAGCTCCAGTGCCACAGTTTACGGTGACCCTGCCGAGATTCCCATAACAGAGGAATGCCCCAAGGGACAGTGCACCAATCCTTACGGATGGACCAAGTCCATGCTGGAGCAGATTCTTTCGGATATCCAAAAGGCTGACTCTGAATGGAATGTAATTTTGCTCAGATATTTTAATCCTATCGGCGCGCATAAATCAGGAAAGATTGGTGAAAATCCGAACGGAATCCCCAATAACTTGATGCCTTATGTAACACAGGTAGCCGTGGGCAAACTGAAAGAACTCGGTGTATTCGGTAACGACTATGATACTCCCGACGGAACAGGAGTCAGAGACTATATTCATGTTATGGATTTGGCTGACGGACATGTTAAGGCCCTTAAAAAGATTAAGGAAAATTGCGGTCTGAAAATTTATAACCTGGGAACGGGAGTCGGATACAGCGTTCTTGATATCGTAAAGAATTTTGAAAAAGCTAATAATATAAAGGTTCCTTATGTAATAAAGGACAGACGTCCCGGAGATATAGCAACCTGTTATTCAAGTGCCGAAAAGGCTAAAAAAGAGCTTGGGTTTGAAACCAAGTACGGTATTCTGGAAATGTGTGAAGATTCATGGAGATGGCAGTCAAACAATCCGAACGGATATGATGATTAATCTTCCTCTATGACATTTACTTCCAAATAATCAAAGTCAATGCTGTCGATAAATGAGTCCTTTGTGAATCTGGTTTTGGAGTGCTTCTTAAAATCTTTGATGTTGCAATCAAGCCAGATGGGTTTACTCAAATCAAAGGATATGCATATTTTATCGATGGCATTGAAGATTTTATGGGTTCGAGTTTCTTCGGAATAATCTTCGATTATCAGATCTTTAATTAAGTGGTTTTCTTTAAATTCACTGGCAAGTATTCGCATCGTCTATCTCCGTTTTTGACATTGTACTATAAATCGGAAATTATTACTAAGTAAAAAGCACATTTTATCCGAAATATATGTTAAGATATATACGTGGGGGATAAATATTTTCGTATTCGGTAGGTGAAGGTATTGGAAGTTAGAACAGACAGAGATTATGATGTAGACAGTTGGACAGAGGTCATTTTGCTTTATAATTCGGCATTAAAGCAGATGCAGACCAAAATAGAGATACTCGTTGACGAGTTCCAGCATGTTCACAGGTATAACCCGATTGAGCATGTTAAGTCGCGACTTAAAACATCGGAAAGCATAGTTAAAAAATTAAAAAGAAAAGGATATGAGTCCACCATTGCAAATATGGTGGAGCATGTTAATGATATAGCCGGAATTCGTATTATCTGCTCGTTTACGTCGGATATATACAAACTGGCCGCCATTATTGAAAATCAGTCGGATATAAAGGTTCAGTATATAAAGGACTACATTAAAAACCCGAAGGAAAGCGGCTACAGAAGTTATCACATGCATGTTACCGTTCCCGTATATTTGTCAGACAGAATAGTTGAGACAAAGGTGGAAATCCAGATCAGAACGGTTGCCATGGACTTTTGGGCCAGCCTGGAGCACAAGATTCATTACAAATTCGAAGGAGATGCTCCCGAAGAGCTCAAGAGTTCTTTGGTTGAATGTGCTCAGATGGTTTCCGAATTGGATGAAAAGATGCGGTTATTGAATGAAGAGATTCTGGGCATAAATAATATTTCGGATGAATAAGAATCATACATATTGACACTAATTAACCCCCTCTGCAAAGAGGGGGTTTTGCTTAATAGGAAAAGTCTTTCTTAATAAAATACCCCATAAAATGAGGAGTGCCCGGATACGTTTCCGCACCCGGGCTATTATGAAAAAATTATCTATGTGTGTTTGCCTTCTCTGATTATTAATATACTTTATAAATATGAACAAATTATGAACAAACTATCAACAGATGGTTAATTGTTACAACCCTGTCAAAGAAAATCGATTTTTTTTGTGCAATATGCACAATGTTGTAAACTTATTACAAATATGTTACACTATTTCAAGTTTATGTTTTTGGAGGCTCCTATGGATAATTTTATGGAGAAAATTACACATAGATTTTCGGCGAACGATATGATTAAGGCCAATATGCAGGCTGATGCCGTCGAACTGGATTCCGCTAAGGAAACTTTGGCTCTTTTCGAAAATCAGATGAATAAGGTCGATGTTGCACTTTCGGATATGCGACAGGTTAACCTGAAGAATATCGAGACAGCTCAGGAAGTTCAGACACTGACCAGAGAGTCAACCGGCAAGATTAAAGAGGCCTCCGAGGCTTCAATAGCAGGAATCAGCAAAACTTCCGAGGCTTCAATAGCTGGAATCAACAAAACCGTTGATGAAAGCCTGGCAAAGATAGCCAGCATTCAGGACTCATCGGATAGCGTTGATGCCGTTAAGGATGCCGTAAACGTATTGGAAGGAAAGATAGATACATTACGCCGTGATCTTGAAGAGTACATGCACACGGACCACGTTAAGATATACAGAAACGTACAGGCTTCAATGATTGAAGAATTGGCCAAAAGCACGGACGAAGTCAAGAAAGCAACAAAGAAAAAAGGCGTTTTACTTACATTTGCGATTATTACAATGGTAATTTCATTGGGTAATCTTACGTTGCTCCTGTTACTTGTTATGGGACTGATTTAGAATTTAGGTTTGATTTATGCGTCATATATCCTGTCATTACAAGAAGCTTAATGTTAGGAGACTGAAGATAGCTGTTATTGCAGTGATAATCAGTCTCTTTTTCATGCCTTCTTTTATTAAATATGTAAAGACGGGAAACAATATGTTCAAAGTTACTTTGAACGGAACATATGTGGGAACGGTATCAACCGAAGAAGAGGCCGAGGAACTCTACCTGACGGCCAGAAAGAATATTGCCTCACAGTCGGAGGAGTTAACGTTTCTTAATGCCAAGTTGGAAACGGTCGGCGAGGAAGTGGACTGGGGTAAAGTAGATGACAGCAGTGTCATAATTTCAAACATGGAAACGGTTCTTTCGAATGATATAATAACCGATTTTGCTCGTGCCTATGAAATGAAAATCGGCGGTTATATTGTTGATTTGAAAACTCAGGATGAAGTGGTAAATGTCCTGCAGGCAGCTATAAACAAGTATGATCCTTCGGAAGCGTTTACCGTATCGTTGCAGACAGCTGCGGACAGAGAATTGCCGGTAGCAAATGCCAACGTCGTTTCGAAAAAAGAAATGGTAGAGCTGGAGCAGGAAGAGACGGTTGAGTTCAGTTCCGGATTTGACAAAGAGATGGATATCCTGTTTGATTCTATCGAACCCGAGAAAGAATTGAGCTTTGAAGAAATCGAAACGGGAATCACTTCAATGAAGTTCGGCAGCGAGATTGAAGTGGTTGAAATATATGCTACTCCTTCGATACTTGATCCTATGGAAAGCGCCATAGAAGAAGTTACAAAGGAAGAAGAGCAGAACGTGGAATATACGGTTGTGTCCGGCGATACCTTATCGGCAATCGCGTTGAAAGTTGATGTACCCATGGATGAAATCATAGCCATGAATGATTCTTTGGAAGATCAGAATTCACTTATTCGCCCGGACGATATTTTGGTAGTCAGCGTTCCCAAGCCGAAGCTTTCTGTTATCAGACAGGAAGTAATGATATACGAAGAAACTTATGATGCTCCGATTCAGTATATCTACCGCGATGACTGGTATACTTCGGATATGGTGGTTCATCAAAAAGCTTCTGCAGGATATCATAAGGTCGCAGCCGAGATTACCTTTGAAAATGACAAGTCCGTAGATACTCAGATAACAAAGGAAGAGGTTCTGTATGAACCTGTTGTAAAGATAGTAGAAAAGGGAACCAAGATTCCTCCTTCATATATTAAGCCTATCTATGGCGGACGTTTATCATCCAAGTTTGGATACAGAAATCGTCCTACCAAGGGAGCCAGCTCATACCACAAGGGTGTTGACTGGGCTACACCTGTGGGAACAGCGGTATTTGCTTCGTGCGGCGGAACTGTAGTCAAGGCCGGATGGGGTTCCGGATACGGTAATGTTATTTACATCAACCATCCCGACGGACGTCAGACCAGATACGGACATTTGAGCAAGGTGCTGGTTTCTTCGGGACAGCAGGTTTCACAGGGACAAAAGATAGCACTGAGCGGAAATACGGGTGTAAGTACCGGACCGCACCTTCATTTTGAGATATTAATCGGAGGTTCACAGGTTAACCCGTTGTCGTACGTTTCCCAGTAAACAGGGCACTTTGCGGCTCGTGTAAACATACGTTTGTCTTTACAAAGGCCTCTATTATGCTATAATAAATTGATACTTTGGGAATTTTGCGCAGATGTAGTGCCTGATTTCTCAGGAAATACTACATATTGTGATTGAATATAGAGGAAATAATGGAACAGTACATTATAAAGGGTGGAAATCCCCTGGTCGGCGAGGTCGAAATAGGCGGAGCAAAGAATGCGGCTCTGGGTATTTTGGCAGCGGCCATTATGACGGATGACATCTGCTTAATAGACAATATACCCGATGTTCGTGATACGAAAATGATGATTGAAGCCATCAGGAGCATCGGCGGAATCGCCAATGAGATTGATCGCCATACTTGCGAGATCTCCGGCAAAACTATTCTCGACAGCATTATCGAAGATGAGAATATGAAGAAGATTCGTGCTTCTTATTATTTTTTGGGAGCACTTTTGGGTAAATACAAGAGCGCGCAGGTTCCTTTGCCCGGAGGATGCAATATCGGACAAAGAGCTATCGACCAGCACATTAAAGGATTCACGGCCTTGGGTGCATCCGTTCGCATCGAACACGGTATGATTATTGCCGAAGCCGAAAAGCTTGAAGGTGCTCATATCTACATGGATATGGTATCGGTAGGTGCTACCATCAATCTGATGATGGCTTCCTGCATGGCTAACGGACAGACCATTATCGAAAACGCAGCCAAAGAGCCGCATGTCGTTGACGTAGCGAACTTCTTAAATACAATGGGGGCCAATATCAAGGGCGCCGGTACCGATGTAATCAGAATCAAAGGTGTTCAGAGACTTCACGGTAGCGAATATACCATTATTCCGGACCAGATAGAGGCAGGAACATTCATGTTTGCCGCTGCAGTTACAAAAGGTGATGTAACGGTTAAAAATGTAATTCCCAAGCACCTTGAATCCATTACGGCGAAGTTAACCGAAATCGGATGCGAAATCGACGAGTCTGATGATGCGGTCAGAGTAGTAGCTACGAAGCAGCTGATGCATACTCACGTAAAGACATTACCTTATCCCGGATTCCCTACAGACCTGCAGCCGCAGATATCCGTAGCTTTGGGATTGTCAAAGGGTACTTCGATAGTTACGGAGAGTATTTTTGAAAACAGATTCAAATATGTTGACGAACTGACCAGAATGGGCGCCAACATAAAGGTTGAAGGAAATACGGCAATTATAGACGGAGTTACAAAGTATACGGGAGCCGGCATTGTGGCACCGGATTTACGTGCGGGAGCTGCATTGGTAATCGCAGCTTTGGCGGCCGAAGGATTCACCACCGTAGACGATATCAAATATATCCAGAGAGGCTATGAGGATTTCCATTTGAAATTGAGTTCTCTCGGCGGACAGATAGAATTGGTGGATTCCGAAAAGGATTTGCAAAAGTTTAAACTTAAGATAGGATAAAATAAAACCTCGGTAGCAATACCGAGGTTTCTTTATACCAAAATACTGATTAGATAATCGCGTCAATGCTTAAATCGGTTCTGTGACTCAAATCGATGAAGTCTGTTTCGGTTCGAATCGTAGGTGATGAAAGCTTGTCTTTGTTAATATATACGATAGTACCTGTCTGACCGTCGGAGAGACGAACGCTGTTCAGAAGGTAAGTGTTTACTACGTTTTCGAGGAAAGTCATGATAAACTGCGGATCATATTTCTGTAGACCTTCTTCTTCAAATATCTCGATAGTTTTGAACGGACATAAGGGACCGCGGTAAACTCTGGCAGAGGTCATGGCATCATATACATCGGCAATGGATACCATTCTGGCGAATCGCGGAATCTGTGCGCCTGCCAAACCTAAGGGGTAACCTGTTGCATCGCAACGCTCATGGTGCATTAAAACCGCATTTAAAATCTCGGGGTCGAGATTTGATTTTTTCAAAAGCTCGTAACCTGCCTGAGGATGACGCTTTACTATTGAATACTCCTGAGGAGTCAACTTCGCGGGCTTTTTAATGATGTCGTCCGGAATCTGAGTCTTTCCTATGTCGTGCAAGAGACCGGCAGCGGTTGCTTTGCTGATTTCGTCTTCGTCCATTTTGAACCAACGGGCCATAACATTACATATCAAAGCAACGTTCATGCAGTGAACATATGTGGCATCGTCGTATTCTCTCATACAATGGAGCATATCGAGCAGATTCGGAGTGGTAGCACCGATATCAAGTACGTTCAAGGTGTGGTTAAGGAGCCTGTCCACATCAAGCGGTGCGCCCTTTTGAACCACATCATTTATTACTTCTTTATAACATGCAACATCGTCATCAAATTCGCTCTTGAATCGAACAAACTCGGGGCTTTGCTTTATTCTTTCGGAATATGACCTCGTGTATTCTTCAGTGTCGTGCTTTAAATCGACCTTTTCGTCTTCAATTCTGACAGATAAAATCGAATAATAATCAAGCTTGGCGATAGTCTTGTCGTCAAGTACCAAACCCTTGGGGATGATTAACTGATTATTGTAATTGTAAATGTCCTCAGCAGTGACCATTCCGGGTGCCAAAGACGCCGTTCCGACTCGTTTCATGAATACCTCCGAGACCTGTACACATATTCCATTATATTATAGTAAATCTGTTATTCCGTGTCAATTTTGTATCGGCTATTGACAGCGATAGCTTTAGGTTGTAATGTTATCTCGATAGGAAATATAAAAATCTAATATTGCTTACTCTTATTCAGAGTGGTGGAGATACATAGGATCTGTGAAGCCACGGCAACCCCTTTCGAGGAAGGTGCCAACCTGAGCGAGTTAATTCGAACAATAAGAGGATTTGAGTATCGATTATCGATGTCGTCCGCCGGTTTGTTCCTGCGGATTTTTTTTACACTAAATTCAGAATAAAGGAGAGAAACAAATGGAAAAGAGATTATTTACTTCAGAATCTGTTACCGAAGGACATCCCGACAAAGTCTGTGATGCCATTTCGGACGCCATTTTGGATGCTTGCATGGAACAGGATCCTATGAGCCGTGTTGCCTGCGAAACAGCATGCTGTACGGGATTTGTCCTGATTACGGGAGAAATCACTACTAACGCATACGTTGATATGCAGAAGATTGTCAGAGATACCGTAAAGGAAATCGGATATACAAAGTCCGAGTACGGATTTGACGGAAATACATGCGCAGTTTTGTGCGCAATTGATGAGCAGTCTTCAGATATTGCCATGGGTGTTGACAAGGCCCTCGAAGCCAAGAAGGGTGATTTAAAGGATGACCTTGATACAGGTGCCGGCGACCAGGGTATGATGTTCGGTTATGCTACAAACGAAACCGATGAATATATGCCTTATCCCATTTCACTTGCTCACAAATTGGCTCTTCAGTTAACAAAGGTTCGTAAGGACGGTACATTAAAGTATCTTCGTCCCGACGGAAAGAGCCAGGTTTCTGTTGAATATGATGAAAACGGAAAGCCCGTCAGACTTGAAGCTGTAGTATTGTCAACACAGCATGATGAAGACGTTACACAGGAACAGATTCATGAAGATATCAAGAAGTATGTATTCGATCCCGTTCTTCCCAAGGAATTGATTGATGACGATACAAAGTTCTTTATCAATCCTACAGGCAGATTCGTAATCGGTGGACCTCACGGTGATGCCGGACTTACGGGACGTAAGATTATTGTTGATACTTACGGCGGATATGCTCGTCACGGCGGCGGTGCATTCTCCGGAAAAGACTGTACAAAGGTTGACAGATCAGCTGCATATGCAGCCAGATATGTAGCAAAGAACATCGTAGCTGCAGGTCTTGCAGACAAGTGCGAAATTCAGCTTTCATATGCTATTGGTGTTGCACAGCCTACATCAATCATGGTTGATACCTTCGGAACAGGAAAAATCAGTGATGAAAAGCTTCTTGCAGCAATCAGAGAAAACTTTGACCTTCGTCCTGCAGGAATTATCAAGATGCTTAACCTTCGTCGCCCGATTTACAAGCAGACAGCTGCTTACGGACATTTCGGACGTAATGATCTAAACCTTCCTTGGGAACAGATTGATAAGGCAGATGCATTAAAGAAATACCTGTAATTGTTTTCGAAAATAGGATAGTTTGATATAATTAAGGCGGTGCTTTTTGCATCGCCTTTTTTACTTTATTAGGAAGTTCTTCGAATTTCCCATAAAACTTATTTCGAGGGAAAAATGTCATTTGCGCATCTTCACGTTCATACTGAGTACTCTCTTTTGGACGGTTCCAATAAAATAAAAGATTATGTTGCCAGAGTCAAAGAACTCGGGATGAAGTCTGCGGCCATTACCGATCACGGAGTAATGTACGGCGTCATCGATTTTTATCGTGAGTGCAAGGCTAACGATATAAATCCGATTTTGGGTTGCGAGGTATATGTGGCACCCAATTCGAGATTTGACAAGGAACTGACAGGTGGTGAGGAACGATATCATCACCTCGTTTTGCTGGCCGAAAATAATGTCGGATATGCCAACCTGATGAAGATAGTATCCAGAGGATTTACCGAAGGCTACTACTACAGGCCCAGAGTTGATAAGGAAGTACTGCGAGAGTTTTCCGAAGGAATAATAGCTCTGTCCGCATGTTTGGCCGGAGAGGTTCCCAGATATATAATGAAGGGCCTTATCGAAGAGGCCAAAAAGATTGCGCTCGAATATCAGGATATATTCGGCAAGGGCAATTATTTTCTGGAGCTTCAGGACCATGGACTAAGCGAGCAGCAAACGGTCAATATGGCACTTATGCAGATGTCGAAAGAACTCGACATTCCGCTCGTTTGCACCAATGATGTCCATTACACCAATGCCGATGATGTAAAGCCACATGATATTTTGCTGTGTATTCAGACGGGTAAAAAGCTGCAGGATGAAGACAGATTGAGATATGAAGGCGGACAGTATTACGTCAAATCCGAAGAAGAGATGCGCGCGCTGTTCCCGTATGCCCTGGCTGCAGTTGACAATACTCAGAAGATTGCTGACAGATGTAATGTGGAAATAGAATTCGGAGTAACCAAACTCCCGCATTTCGAGGTTCCCGAAGGATACAATTCCTGGACATATCTTAATAAATTATGTATTGACGGTTTAAAAAATCGCTACGGTGACATAGATGCGATGATACCCGGCGCGGATATGACATACAGACAAAGGCTTGATTATGAATTGTCTGTTATATCAAAGATGGGATACGTCGATTACTTTTTGATAGTATGGGATTTCATTAATTATTCCAAAGAAAACGGAATTATGGTAGGCCCCGGCAGAGGATCGGCAGCAGGCTCCGTAGTTGCGTATGCGTTAAAGATTACAAATATCGATCCGATTAAATATAATCTGCTCTTTGAACGTTTCCTGAATCCGGAGCGTGTATCCATGCCCGATATCGATATTGACTTTTGCTATGAACGACGCGGCGAAGTCATTGATTATGTTTCGAGAAAGTACGGTGCTGACAAGGTTGTTCAGATAGTCACATTCGGAACCTTGGCGGCGCGAGGCGTAATTCGCGACGTAGGCCGTGTAATGGATATGCCGTATTCCTATGTGGATTCAATATCCAAGATGATACCGAATGAATTGAATATCACTATAGATAAAGCTTTGACCATGAATCCGGAGCTAAAGAAACTGTATGATGAAAATCCGGAAGTTCGAGAGCTTATTGATAATTCAAAACGTTTGGAGGGGCTGCCGAGACATACCTCGATGCATGCGGCCGGAGTAGTAATCTGCTCCAGACCTGCCGAAGAACTGGTTCCTCTGTCACGAGGATCCGACGGTTCGATAACCACCCAGTTTACCATGACTACGATAGAGGAACTGGGCCTTTTGAAGATGGACTTTTTAGGGCTTCGAACTCTGACGGTAATACGGGATGCCCTGAGACTTATCAAAAATGACACAGGCGTCACAATTGACATCGACAATATTGATTACGATGACAAAAAAGTTCTGGCATCAATAGGAACGGGCAAGACTGATGGTGTATTCCAGCTCGAATCTGCGGGAATGAAATCCTTCATGAAGGAATTGAAGCCTCAGAATCTCGAAGACATTATAGCCGGTGTTTCTTTATACCGTCCCGGTCCAATGGATTTCATTCCGGATTATATCAAAGGAAAGAATCAGGGTAATGTAACATACCTGACGCCGATGCTGGAACCGATACTGGCTCCAACCTACGGATGTATAGTTTATCAGGAACAGGTTATGCAGATAGTACGTGACCTGGGCGGATATACTTTAGGTAGATCAGATTTGGTCAGACGTGCCATGTCGAAAAAGAAACAGTACGTCATGGAAAAGGAGCGTGCGAACTTCATTCACGGAAACCCCGAAGAAAACGTTCCCGGATGTGTATCCCGCGGAATATCCGAAGATGTCGCCGGACAAATCTATGACAAGATGATGGATTTTGCAAAGTATGCCTTCAATAAATCCCATGCTGCATGCTACGCAGTGGTGGCGTATCAGACGGCGTATTTAAAGTATTATTATCCCGTAGAATTTATGGCTGCTTTGATGACATCCGTCATAGACAATTCTTCGAAAGTGGCATCATATATCATGGTGTGCAAAAACATGGGAATTAAGATTTTGCCGCCGGACATTAATCACGGTGAGCGCGGATTCAGTGTGGATAACGGCATGATCCGTTACGCTCTGACTGCAATCAAAAACGTGGGACGTCCCGTAATTGACCAGATAGTAGCAGACAGAAGCGAGCTCGGTGAATATAAAAATCTTCAGGATTTTATTACACGTGTATCGGAAAAGGATGTCAACAAAAAGGCTGTTGAAAACTTTATTAAAGCAGGTGCACTGGATTCGCTGGGCGGTACCAGAAAGCAGTACATGAATGTCTACTTACAGGTAATGGACTCCATCACCCATGACAAGAAAAACAACATGGCCGGTCAGATGAGCCTTTTTGATCTGGTTGCGGATGAAGATAAAGAAGCTTTTGACGTTCAGCTGCCTGATGTCGGCGAGTTCCCGAAGGATGTGGTTTTGTCATTTGAAAAAGAAGTTTTGGGAATATACGTAAGCGGTCATCCGCTCGAAGCCGTATCCGATATCTGGCAAAAAACCATAACCAATACCACAGCGGATTTTGTTTACGATGAAGAAACGGATACAGCATTGGTTCGTGATAACGCCACTGCCGTAATAGGCGGTATCATTACCGAAAAAAAGATTAAATACACGAAAAACGACAAAATAATGGCCTTTTTGCAGGTTGAGGACCTGGTCGGCAGCGTCGAAGTAATAGTATTCCCGAAGGAATATGAAAAATCTGCCGATAAACTCTTTGAGGACAATAAAGTCTTCATAAAGGGCAGAGTAAGTGTGGAAAGCGATAAAGACGCAAAACTGATTTCCGAAGGCATTATTCCTTTTGACTCTTTGCCGAAGAAATTGTGGATAAGGTTCAAAAACAAGGCCGAATACGAGGAAAATGAGAATAAAGTCAATGAAATCCTGCGTTCTTCGGACGGTCGTGACAGCGTAGTCATCTACCTGGATGAGGAAAAAACCATGAAGAAATTGCCGCCGTCTATGAGCGTCGATGCTTCCGACAGTCTGATTGAGACTCTTTCATCGGAATTTGGTGAAGAATCCGTTAAGCTTACTTTTGACACGACGAAAGTTTTAAACTAAAATAATCACGAACATATCTGATTTGCGAGGTAATTGTATGGCTAAAGAAGTTAAAACAATTGCAGTAATGACATCGGGAGGAGATGCTCCCGGAATGAACGCGGCAATACGTGCCGTGGTTCGAAAGAGTATCGTTAACGGAGTCAAGGTAAAGGGCATTAAAAAAGGTTATGCAGGACTCTTGAACGAAGAGATTGTAGATATGGAAAAGAAGGATGTTTCCGATACGATTCAGCGTGGCGGAACAATCCTGGGAACTGCCAGATGTCCTGAATTCCGAGAAGAAGAAGTGCAGGCAAAGGCTGCCGAAATCTGCAGAAATTACGGAATTGACGGTATTGTGGTTATCGGAGGAGACGGCTCCTACAGAGGCGCACAGGCACTGTCGCGTCACGGAATCAATACCATCGGTATTCCCGGAACCATAGATTTGGATATTTCATGCACCGATTATACTATCGGATTTGACACGGCCGTTAATACAGCCATGCAGGCTATAGATAAAGTTCGTGATACATCATCATCGCATGAGAGATGTTCCATTATCGAAGTAATGGGCAGAAATGCCGGATATATAGCATTGTGGTGTGGCGTGGCTAACGGCGCCGAGGATATTCTTTTACCCGAAAAATACGATTATAACGAGCAGATGATTATCAACAACATCATCAATAACCGTAAGAGAGGAAAGACTCACCACATTATTATTAATGCCGAAGGAATCGGACATTCCACATCAATGGCCAGAAGAATTGAAGCTGCTACCGGAATTGAAACACGTGCGACAATACTCGGATACATGCAGCGCGGAGGCTCACCTACATGTAAGGACAGATTCTACGCATCAATGATGGGCGCCTATGCCGCTGATTTGCTTTGCGAGGGCAAAACAAACAGAGTAGTAGGATATATGCACGGCGAGTTCTGTGATTTTGATATCGAAGAAGCTTTGGGAATGACAAAGAATATTTCCGAATATCAATACGAGGTCAGCAGACAGTTATCGATGTAATCGGATGATTAAGTCTTTAAATAATATGATTACCAGTTTGAATAATGCCAAAATTAAGCATTTAAAGGAATTGGAACAAAAGGCCAGAACCAGAAATAAGGAGAATCTTTTTGTTGCCGAAGGTTTCAAAATGTTTATGGAGGCACCCGACAACTTAATTAAAGAAGTATACGTTGAAGAAGGAACCTTTTCGGAGATTAACGACAAGGCTCCTTCTAGTCACTTTATAGACGTCGGCTCGAAAATCGATGCTTTGACGAAAAAAGGCGTGTTTACAGAGACTGTTTCGACTGATGTTTTTAAGAAAGCTTCGGATACGGAATCTCCTCAGGGAATCATTTTTGTCATGGAAAAACTCAAATATGAGCTTGACGATGTCTGTGGGAAAAATCTCCTGGTTTTGGAAGACATTCAGGACCCCGGAAATCTGGGAACCATGATCCGGACTGCCGAAGGAGCAGGAGCTTCCGGCGTCATTATGAGCAAAAACACCGTGGATATTTATAATCCGAAGGTAGTCAGAGCGACAATGGGATCACTGTATCGTGTTCCGTTTTTGTATACGGACGATTTGCACGAAACGATAGATGAAATCAGGGAAAAGGGATACAAGACCTATGCGGCTCATCTAAAGGGTAAGGTTTTTTACGATGAAATAGATTACGGACTCAGTGCTTTCTTAATAGGTAATGAAGGAAACGGCCTGAGCGATGAAACGGCAGCAAAGGCGGATGAATATATCAAGATTCCGATGGAAGGCAAACTGGAATCTTTAAATGCAGCAATCAGCGCGGCTATACTTATGTATAATGCCCGAAATTCAATAAAATAACCGGAGGATATCAAAATGGTAGTAGGTTTTATAGGATTGGGAAATATGGCTAAGGCCATGATAGGCGGAATTTTGAATAAAGGAGTTTTTGCACCGGAACAGATTATGGGTTCGTGCAAATCTACCGAGAATGCTGCCAAGGTATCACGAGAATATGAAATAGAGACGACAACAGACAATGTCAAAGTGGCTAATGCTGCAGACATTTTGTTCCTGTGTGTTAAACCTCAGATGTTAAAGGAAGTAACCATGGGAATTAAAGGAGTAACAAAAGAGGGAGCATTGATTGTCAGCATAGCAGCGGGCAAGACGATAAAAACTCTCGAGGAAATGCTGGGGGCAGATCAAAAGATAGTCAGACTGATGCCCAATACTCCCGCCATGGTAAATGCCGGATGCACGGCTATTTGCCATAATGACAAGGTATCCGACAAGGATATAGAAACAGTTAAAAAAATCTGCGATTCGTTCGGCGAATCGTTAGAGATAAAAGAGGAATTAATGGATGCGTTCTGCGCTGTGGCAGGATCTTCACCTGCCTATGTGTTTATGTACATGGAAGCCTTGGCCGATGCCGGTGTCAAAGCCGGATTGAGCCGTGACATGGCATACAAGGCAGCAGCTGCATCTACTTTCGGTTCAGCAAAGCTGATGATGGAAACGGGCAAACATCCGGGTGTATTAAAGGATATGGTATGCTCGCCCGGAGGAACTACCATCGAGGCTGTGCAGGTGTTGGAAGATATGGGATTCAGGGCAGCAGTTATGGATGCCGTTGAAGCCTGTGTCGATAAATCAAAAAGTCTGTGACCCCCTGGGGACGGGGTTAGGGGTTCACATATTACCTCTAAATTTGACTTTTACAGTCAATTTTGTTACTATATGGTTTACGTAACAAAAACAGACGATGGCACTGACTGCGCCGGGGAAATGTAATGAACAGAAAAAGAAATCAGTTACTGACGGATTTTTTGTTACTATTAGGATTGGTAATGGTGGCAGTAACTGAAAGCGTATCCGCGTATGCCGAGGACAGCTCCGGAAAAATCGAACTTCCGAATTCGGGCATATCAACGATACTGAGTCCTACTACTTTGGATATCGACGTACACGAAGAACCCGAGGTAGAGGAAGAAGAACTGAATATTACTCAGAAATTTGAGGCGGAACAAGAGCGTATGATGACGAGCCTGGCTATGGCAAATGTCGGAAATACGCTTAATGTGCGTGCTGAAGCTTCGGAAGATTCCGAAAAGGTCGGATATTTGTACAAGGACTGCGGAGGAACAATTTTGGAGCAGAAGGACGGATGGACCAAAATACAATCAGGTGCTTTGGCCGGATGGTGTTCCGATGAATATTTGTGCTTTGGCAAAGATGCGTTGGAAATGGCGGATGACGTAGGCAAATACGTAGTTTCGTTGAAGTCGGAAGCTGTGAGAGTCAGACTGGAGCCCTCGTCCGATGCGGAAGTAATAGCACTGCTGGCCAAGAATGATTTGGCCGACTATGTTGAAACCGTGGATAATCAATGGATCAGCATAGATTATGAAGGCGAATTGGGATACGTTGATACTCAGTACATAGATATCAACTTTCACATAGACTCGGGAGAAACAATGGAACAGGTTTTGACCCGAGAGAAAATTGAAAAGAAATTAAAGGAAGAAGCAGAGGCGAAGGCCAGAACCCAAAACAGAGGTGCCGTTTCGGCAGATGCAGATGAACTGAGACTTTTGGGAGCATTGATTTATTGTGAATCCGGCAACCAGACCTATGAAGGCAAGCTGGCCGTCGGAGCGGTGGTTATGAACCGAGTGAAATCCCCTGCTTATCCGAACACGATATATTCCGTAATATATGCTTCCGGACAGTTTACTCCCGCCATGTCGGGCAAGGTGGCAGCAGTATATAACGGTACCGTTCCGGATGAATGTCTGATGGCGGCGCAGGCTGCTATTAACGGCGAAACGACCGTGGGCGGAGCAACACACTTTAGAAGAAACAACGGACGTGAAGGCTACGTTTTGGGCGATCACGTTTTCTGGTAGAAAGGATATTTGAAATGGTTAATTTAAAAGGAAGAAGTTTTTTAAAGTTACTTGATTATACTCCGGAAGAGATTTTATATCTGATAGATTTGGCTGCTGATTTAAAGGCAAAGAAGAAGGCCAACATTAAGACTACCGATTATCATTCCGGAAAGAACGTTGCGCTCATTTTTGAAAAGACGAGTACACGTACCAGATGCTCTTTTGAAGTGGCCGCACATGATTTGGGAATGGGAACAACATACCTTGATCCGAAGGCTTCTCAGATAGGAAAGAAAGAATCGATAGTAGATACGGCTCATGTTTTGGGCAGCATGTTCGAGGGAATTGAGTACAGAGGTTATGAGCAGAGCATAGTCGAAGACTTGGCCAAGTATTCCGGTGTTCCCGTATGGAACGGATTAACCAATGAATTCCATCCCACACAGATGCTCGCCGACGTTCTGACCATTAAAGAAAAGTTGGGAAGAATTCAGGGCGTTAAATTAACTTATATGGGTGATGCCAGATACAATATGGGTAACTCTTTGATGGTTGTTTGTGCAAAACTGGGAATGCATTTTACGGCATGTACTTCGAAAAAGTATTTCCCCGAGAAAGCATTGGTTGATCAGTGCCTGGAAGTAGCCAAAGAAACAGGTGCGACCATCACACTTACGGAATCTGTAGCCGAAGGATGTAAGGACGCCGACGTTATTTATACCGATGTATGGGTTTCCATGGGTGAACCCGATGAAGTATGGAAAGAGAGAATAGATGCTCTGTTGCCGTACCAGGTTAATTCAAAGGCAATGAGCTATGCAAAGAAGGATTGCTTATTCATGCACTGCCTGCCGGCATACCATGATTTGAATACCGAAGTCGGCCGTGAAGTTTATGCGAAGTTCGGTTTGAGTGAATTGGAAGTAACCGATGAAGTGTTTAACGGTCCCAATTCTGTGGTATTTGATGAAGCCGAAAACAGAATGCATACCATTAAAGCAGTTATGGCTGCGACATTATAGGAAGGCCATTTGCAATGGAAGACGAAAGAGTTATTTGCGGGGCGAATGCCTACGAAAAGAAATACTACTTTAACGAAAGATTTTCGAAAATACCGGAGTCGATTAAGGAAGAACTGCATGTAATATGTGTTCTGTTTACCGAAGAAGTCGGGGGCATTTTTACCATCGAGTTCGATGAAGACGGAACGGTTAATATGAGAACGGAGTATGCTCCGGAAGATTATTTGTATGATGAAGTCGGCAGCGGCCTTTTGATATCCGAAATCAGGAGAAAAAGGCAGGAACTGTTTGAGTCGCTGAGTCTCTTTTACAGAGCGGTATTTTTGAATGAAGATGTATCGGCACTTTTGGAAGAAGAGTAATTGCACCCGGAGGGAATATGCTGTTAGCCATTGATGTAGGAAATACCAACATAACATTCGGAATCTTTGACGGTGAAAAGCTCGTCGCAACCTTTAGAATGATGAGCAAACTGGAAAGAACCTCGGATGAATTCGGTATCGCCATCAAAAGAATGATAGTCGATAATGATATTGATGTGAATCGGATAGACGGCGCTATCATTGCTTCCGTCGTTCCTGTTATTATGCATTCTTTGACGGGAGCCATTTCGAAATATATTACGGCCAAGCCGATGATAGTCGGACCAGGTGTCAAATCGGGAATAAAGATTGCAACCCCCAATCCCAGAGAAATAGGTGCCGACAGAATCGTTGACGCGGTAGGTGCGTTTGACAAATACGGCGGACCTGTATTGGTTATTGATTTCGGAACAGCTACGACCTACGATTTGGTTAATGATAAAGGTGAGTTTGTGGCGGGAATAACGGCGCCCGGACTCGGAATATGTGCCAAGGCTTTGTGGAACGGCGCTGCCAAGCTTCCCGAAGTAGAAATTAAGAAACCCAAGTCGATTTTGGCGCAGGAGACTATTTCCAGCATGCAGGCAGGATTGGTATATGGCCAAATCGGACAGACAGAGTACATTATCAACCAGGTTAAAAAGGAATGCGGATATGATAATGTTAAAGTAGTGGCTACAGGCGGACTGGGAAATGTTATTTGCCCGGAAACGCAGCTCATAGATATCTACGACAGAAATTTGACCTTGGACGGGTTACGATTAATTTATGAAAAAAATAAAGATAGGTAATGTAGAATTAAAGAATAATTGCTTTTTAGCACCGATGGCAGGAGTAACAGACCTGCCATTTCGTTTAATCTGCGCGCAGATGGGAGCCGGATTGGTCGGAATGGAAATGATCAGTGCCAAAGCAATTTTGTACGGGAATAAAAATACCGAAGAGATGCTTTCGATAAATGAAAACGAACGCCCGGTATCGTTGCAGTTATTTGGGTCTGACCCCGACATAATGAGCGAAATAGCCAAAAGAATCGAAGACAGGCCGTTTGATATTCTGGATATAAACATGGGATGCCCCATGCCCAAAATCGTAAATAACGGCGAAGGCTCCGCGTTGATGAAAAATCCCGAGCTGGTGCATGAGATAGTGTACAAGGTATCGCATGCCATTCAAAAACCGGTGACGATTAAAATTAGAAAAGGCTTTGACGACGCCCACGTTAATGCAGTGGAAATAGCCAAAATAGCCGAAGATGCGGGAGCTGCGGCTGTAGCGGTACACGGCAGAACGGCCGGACAGTATTATGAGGGCCGTGCCGACTGGGAAATCATCGCAAAGGTTAAAGAGTCGTTGACCATACCGGTCATTGGAAACGGCGATATTATTGACGGACCTTCGGCACAAAAGATGCTGGAAGAAACCAAGGTTGACGGATTCATGATAGGAAGGGGTGCGCAGGGGAATCCCTGGATTTTCCGCGAAGTTCCTTTTTATCTGGAAAACGGCTATGAAATGAAAAAGCCGGACGGCACCGAAATCAAGGACATGCTGAAATATCATGCGGAACTGATGCTAAAGACAAAGGGCGAATACACCGCTGTACGTGAGATGCGCAAGCATGTGGCCTGGTACACCACGGGAATGCGAAACAGTGCGGCCATGCGAAAGAAAGTATGTGAAATAACCGACTATGAGAGCTTGCGGCTTTTTATCGAACGCATGGAACTGGTACGGGAGTAATATTCACTCGGTGGAAGTGCGGACATTCCTTGACATAGTTGACGAAAATGGTTATATTATTGTGCGGTGAATATTGTAGGTTCGCAAAATAGCGAAACCTCACAACAGTAAATATTTAAGGAAGGTGTCTTAAAATGGAAGAACAAAAGAATATTTTAACCTATGAAGGGTTAAAGAAATATGAAGATGAGTTACATGATTTGAAAGTCGTTAGACGTCGTGAAGTTGCTCAGAAGATTAAGGAAGCCAGAGAACAGGGTGACCTTTCCGAAAATGCTGAATATGATGCAGCAATGGATGAACAGCGTGACATTGAAGCCAGAATCGAACAACTCGAGAAGATTCTGAAGAATGCCGAAGTAGTAGACGAAGACGAAATCGATACTACAGTAGTAAGCATCGGATGCCGCGTTAAAATCAGAGACATGGAATTCAAAGAAGATTTGGAATACAAAATCGTTGGTTCTACCGAAGCCAATTCATTAAAGGGCAGAATATCCAACGAATCTCCCGTAGGACGTGCTCTCCTTGGAAAGAAAGTAAAGGATACTGTTGTAGTGGAGACTCCCGGAGGAGCATTAAAGTACAAAATCCTTGAGATACAGAAAGCTAACTAATATATTGAACTGATACAGGCAGGAGAATTATCATGGCCCAAAACGAAAACACCAATAACAATCAACAGAATAACGCTCCGGAGCAGGACATTAATCAGCTTTTAAAGGTGCGCCGCGAGAAACTCGCAGCACTTCAGGAAGCAGGAAAAGACCCCTTCGTTATTACTAAATATGATCAGACACATCATGCCGAGGAAGTTAAGGCCGAATTCACGGATCCTACGGATCCCGAGGATGAAAGTCAAAGAAAATATGTTTCTTTGGCCGGCAGGTTGATGAGCAAGCGTGTAATGGGTAAAGCTTCTTTTGCCAACATGCAGGATAAATCCGGCAACATCCAGTTATATGTCAGCCGTGACAGCTTGGGTGAAGAACCTTATGCCGATTTCAAAAAGATGGATGTCGGCGATATAGTCGGAATTTACGGATACGTATTCCGCACAAAGACGGGAGAAATTTCCGTTCATGCTTCAAAGGTTGTTTTGCTGTCAAAGAGCTTGCAGATTTTACCTGAGAAGTACCATGGTTTGACCAACACAGATATCAGATATCGTCAAAGATATACAGACCTAATAATGAATCCCGAAGTAAAGGATACATTCATTAAGAGATCAAAGATTATTTCAACAATCAGAAAGTATCTGGATGCAAAGGACTTTATGGAAGTTGAAACCCCTATGCTCGTAGCTAATGCGGGTGGTGCGGCTGCCAGACCTTTCCAGACACATTTTAATGCGTTGGATGAAGACCTGAACCTGCGTATTTCTTTGGAATTATATTTAAAGAGATTAATAGTAGGCGGACTCGAGAGAGTATATGAAATCGGACGTGTATTCCGTAACGAAGGTTTGGATACCAGACATAATCCCGAGTTTACCTTGATGGAACTCTATCAGGCATATACCGATTATTACGGTATGATGGACCTGACGGAAGATATGTTCAGATATGTTGCCAATGAAGTATTGGGAACCACCAAGTTTATGTATGGCGAACTGGAACTTGATTTCGGCAAGCCTTTTGAAAGAATGACAATGATTGAAGCTGTTAAGAAGTATTCCGGAGTTGACTTTGATGAAATACCGGATACGGAAGCAGCCAAGGCCATAGCAAAGGAAAAGCATATAGAATTCGAGCCTCATCATAAGAAGGGCGATATTTTGAATCTCTTCTTTGAAGAATTCGTCGAAGAGCATTTGCTGCAGCCTACATTCATCATGGATCATCCTATTGAGATCAGCCCGCTGACCAAGAAGAAGCCTGATAAGGAAGGATATGTAGAACGTTTCGAATTATTCATCAACGGTTGGGAAATGTGTAATGCATATTCGGAATTGAACGATCCTATCGATCAGCGTGAACGTTTCAAAGCACAGGATGCTTTGGCTGACCTGGGCGATGAAGAAGCCAACCACACAGATGAAGACTTCCTCAACGCATTGGAAATCGGTATGGCACCCACGGGAGGAATCGGTTACGGAATCGACAGACTCTGCATGTTGTTAACAGATTCCGCAGCTATCAGAGATGTGCTGTTGTTCCCAACACTTAAAACTTTATCCTAAAGAATCCAGTGTTTATGCGGGTTCGAACGATAGTCGCCAATAAAAAGACAAGTTTTTGACAAGTTTTTCGGTTAGAATAATTGCCGATAATACCTAATAATTACTTTGTCGCATACAAATCGAATATGAGATTTATGTACACAGAAGGACGTTTCTTAATATGGAAGCGTCCTTTTTTGTTGCGGTCAAGAGAAGTAATTAAGGAGGAGACAAAATGTCAAAAAGTAAAAGAGCGAAAACCGCATGGCACAAGAAGTACCGGAATATGTCTTGTGTTAAAAAATCTTCAGAAAGAAGAACCATTCCGGAAAACAACGAAGAATACGTTAAGGTACGTGTTCAATCTACACCCGAAGAAATTACAGGATTCCAACAGTTCCTTAATAAATGTGAGGAACTTGGATTGTGTCAGGTAATGAATTTTTCGGATATGTTTCCGAATCGTGGAACAAACAAATATTACAGAGCTTATTCGGAAGTGAAGATTGATAAGGAGGGTGTAGACAATGAGTAAAGTTATAGCAATATCGAATTTTAAAGGGGGTTGTGGAAAAACAACTTCCGCAATTGATTTATCGGCAGCATTCGCAAAATTAGGATGCAAGGTGCTTGCCATTGATTCGGATGGCCAGGGTCATTTAACAATAGGCTTTGGCTTTTCCAAGAATCAGAGAATGACACTCAAGGATATGCTTGAGAATGAAATCATGGGTTTTGAATATGATCCGACGGATGCAATTCTTCATACGGAAGAGGGTGTTGATGTTATTCCGGCTAATAAGCTTATTAGCGGAATAGCACTCAATTCGGCAGAGAATCCGGAACTTGTTCTGAAGGGCTATATAGATAAAATCCGTGATAGATATGATGTGATAATTATTGATTGTTCACCGGCATTCGGAATGATGAATATAAATGTCTTGGCTGCGGCTGATGGAGTCATCATTCCGACAAAGCCTGAATATTTCGGCATTGACGGCTTGCAGGAAATTATTGGAAGCGTCAGAAGTATTAGACGTAGATTCAATCCGCAGCTTGCCATAGAGGGGATCCTTTTTACTATGGATACCTGTAGGTATAACAATACCAAACGTAATAAGCAG
>JAZUFW010000098.1:0-2752 GCA_045640905.1 Lachnospiraceae bacterium | reverse complement strand
TGGATGAGAGAATCGATTGTAAAGATACTTTTGATGTTGACTTGACCAAATTTGATCCGGTGATTTACTCAGGAAAATATCATAGTATAGGTAAACTTCTTGGTAGCATTGGAAATATTGACTA
The DNA here is from genome assembly GCA_045640905.1 of Lachnospiraceae bacterium. Taxonomy (GTDB): domain Bacteria; phylum Bacillota; class Clostridia; order Lachnospirales; family Lachnospiraceae; genus JAILLW01. Next base: position 2,628 of record JAZUFW010000098.1, on the reverse strand, counting down.
ACATATTCTGCTTTTTTTAGAATTAAGCAAATTCTTATTTGATGAACGGAGAGATATATTTGAAAAATCAAGATTTTCTTTTTTACAATGAGTATGAACAATTTTATATAATGGCAAAAGAATCTAAAGCTTTTCGCACATTTTGTCAAAAGGCCTTTGGTAGAGATTTTTCACAGGATGGATTTAGTGACGTAAGCCAAGTTGATAGAGTCCTTGAATATATTCCCAAAGGTGGTCATGTTCTTGATATCGGATGTGGAAATGGTAAGATGCTCGGCTACATACAGGAAAAGACAGATGCGCATATTTATGGATTTGATTATTCAGGCAATGCAATTAATCAGGCAAAAGAGTTATTCAAAAATAAAAGTTGTTTTATTCAGGGGTGCATAGGGGAAGTTAAGTATCCGGATGAATCATTTGATGTAGTTGTTTCGATGGATACGATGTATTTTGCTGAAGATATGTCTGCCTTGGTTGATCAGATTATGAGATGGTTAAAGGGCGGAGGTGTGTTTTTTACATGTTATCAGGAAGGCGACGTAATGCCTAAAACAGAGAATGTACATACTACTGTATTGGCTGGGGCATTAAAAGAAAAAGCAATTCCTTTTGAATATGTAGATATTACGAGAGAATCATATGATTTGCTAAGGAGAAAACGCAAGGCTGCTTTAGAATGTGAATCCTTATTTAAGGAAGAGGGTAATGACAGTTGGTTTGAAATGCTGATAGGACAGACCGATTATGCTAATAAGCCATTCGTAGAATATGAAAAAGAAATGGCAAGATATATTTATATTGTAAAGAAATAAAATTGAGATTTAGCATACAGCCTCTTTGGAAAAAAGTGGAATATATGCAACTTAGGAACGCGGTCATTATGAGCCTTTAGCCGAGATAAGCGTGGACCGGTTTCCGTTTACAGGGAAGTGGACAAAAAACGCATTGACCAGTTTCCTCATACGAGGAGATATAGATTTTGAGATAATCGACCAGTACGGACAGTAAACGGAAACATTTCGACGTACTTTCTGTCAACTCGTGCCATGTGGAGACCGTAGTATTGATGTCAAGGAACAAGGTATAACAGCCAAAAAGTGCCTGTTTGCAGGTTTTTTTCGCTTAATCACAGACATTCAAATCGTTCAATATGAACCATTATGTAAATAAAAATAAAATCCGAGGTGACACATATTGTTGATTAAAAGAATAATTGCGATTATTACAGCATTTCTGAGTGTTCTGTTTGCCAACACTCCTATTACGGGGCTTTTCGTTGAAAGCAAAGGCACGGAACACAGATACATTATCATTCAGGATGCCGATAACGAAAATACTATCGCGCTTATTAAAGAACTTTACGGCGAAACAAATCCCGATAACGAGGTCATGTATGCTATCGGCGTATGCGGTCCGATGCTTTTGACAGATTCCCCGGAGGTTATTGCGAAAAAAACGGAAAAAGCCTTTCAACTTGCAGTAAAGCATAATATCCCTGTATGGTTTCAGATTGACGATATCAACAATCAGTATTATGCCTATGCAGGTGAGGACTATGTTACCGCGGACAAATGGTATGAAAATCCCGAAAATATTGAAAAGCTCGGCTTCGGAGACAGCGCGCCTCTTGCGCCCTACTGGTTTAACTGGGGCTCTTGGATGCGTACACCCGCCATGCCGTGTCTTAACTCGGAAAGTTTTATCGAATTTATAAAATCACAGCTTGAAAACGGATTTCTGCCTGTACTTGCAAAATGGATGGACTTTCTTGAAGAGCTTGACCGTGAATATCTTTTTGCGGGGGTAAGCGTCGGCTGGGAAACAAGAATCCCCGATTACACGGAGATTCCGGACGGAACAGCTGACCAGAACGGTGTTGAAATTACAAAAGAAGAGCAGAATATGACAGGATACCGTGCACTTGAAAATCTCGGATATACAGATGAAGCTTCACTTGAGGCTGAGGCAAAAAGGCAGAATATCAGTGTCGATAAACTTCGCTTTAACCTTCTTTCTCGGGTCGTTCACGACTATTCCGAAATGATATGCAAAGAAATCTACGATACAGGCGTTGAAAAAACTAAAATTTTCACTCACCTTGTAATGAATACAAACATTATTGAAAAGGACAAGGATCTGAGCTATAATTCTCCACCGATATCCGCGGCAGTAAACGATTATTCAACACCCGGTTTTACAAACAATTATGATGTTTCACTTACGCGGCTTGGAACACTAAAAACTCAAATCGCAAAGGCAGACTCTACTCAGCAGCATTACGGAATCGTTGAGGGCTATGCAATGGGTCTTAACGAGAGTAAAAAAGAAACGGTGAAATATTTCAACCGGCTTTTTTCAAGCGGAGCCATTGTGGTTGCCGTTTACGGCATCCATGACAGCAGTGATTCGATTTTCGCTGTTCCTAAAACCGCCGACGCCCCGTTCACTCAGGCAGTACGCCGGATTATAGGAAATGGATGAAATGGATTTGACGAAATCAGAAAGTAAAGCCACATATGACGAAATCAAGCAATATGTATTTGATAAATACGGCATTAAGGTATCTCAGCTATATATTGCTCAGGTGAAACGCAAGCACGGATTGATAGAGCGTATAAACTACAA
>JAZUFW010000097.1:0-2297 GCA_045640905.1 Lachnospiraceae bacterium | reverse complement strand
GTGAAGGCCTGTGTCCTGGCCGCGTTCATGCATATCCTTAATCATGTCCATATTGCGCTTGGAAAGGATATTGTAAGAGTTATTTGTCCACTGGAAGAAATAGTTTGATACAAAGTCCATGCTTTCTTCAACCTTGCTGAGCTCGTATGCTCTTTCAACGCTGTACTCGACATCATGGCGCATGATAATGAATTCGTCCTGATTAATCGCCTTTTTATAGGAGCTTTGACGTCCCGTAGACTTAATAATCCTTAATATTTCTTTGTAATCATCATATGAAAACATGATTTTTCTCCTTAGCTATGATAAATATTGTATTAATTGCTTTGTATATTCCGTATCCGAAAAGTCCGCAGCACGCTCAGCTGCCTTCTTTTGCTCCGCAAACAGTTTCTCCGGATTTTCTATGAGTGAAAGAACAGCTTCGGCAAACGCTTTATCCTCGTCCGTAATATCATTTGGATCAAGGTTTATGCCCTTTGTAAACTCCGGAAGCAATATTCCTATTTCGCCGTCCTTTGTAATCTCCCTCGGGCCCGTCATGCAGTCTACACACACGGGAGCCAGGCCAAGTAGCATTCCTTCGACCAGCGCATTGGGAAATCCCTCATTTTCGCTGGTTAATAAGTATATGTCTCCGCGGCGCAAATATTTGTAGGGATTAGTCTGCAAGCCGGCAAAAAAGACTTTATCTTTGATGTTAAGGTCCTCACAGAGTTTTTCGTATTTTGAAAAATCTCCGTCACCTATAAACATCAGGCGGCAGTTCGGAATCTTTTCCAAGATAACGCTAAACGCTTTAACGGCATGCCAATATCCCTTTACATCATCTTCGCGCCCCATGGTAACCAACGTAATTATCCGGCGCCCTTCGGAATCATAGTCGCCCCAAGGGATGTCGTCACATTCAAGGTACGATTCATTTACTATTTTTTCAACGTTATACGGGTTATATAAAGTGCAGGTCTTCGTAAAGCCATATTTTGAATTCAGTTCATCCTCGATTACCCTTGAGCAGCACACCATTAAGTCCGCTCTTTTGGTAAACAGCTTAATTGAAGCCTTTGAGAGCATATCCATATAACTTCGAAGCCCTACCAGCATCTTTACATTCTTAACCTTTGAAAGGGAATTAACCAGGTTGGCCGTCGAACCAAAACTGTATACAGCTATTGGCTTTTCCGTGTTTATCAAAGCCTTAAGCTTTTTGGAGCGTTTTAACATGGTGCGGATTTTATTTATTTTGCCATCCGTCACTCCCAAATCAAAATTGACTATTTTTAGTCCCGAGATGTCATACGCAATATCCGCATCGTCAAATATTACTATGGTTATATCAAAATAAGGCTCCAGCAAACGTGCCGTTGTCACGCACACCCGCTCGAACCCGCCCTGATGCAACATGGGGCTTACCAAAAAAATCTTTGGTTTATTATCCTGTAATTCACTGTTTCCCATATATTTCTATATATCTTTCACCTAAAAAAGGGCCCAGAGTGTCGACTAAATGATACTCAGCCGGCAAAATCTTCGTAAAATCAAGTTCCTTGGCTCCGTCCAAGCCACCTCTTACGACATCAACCACGAATTTCCGAATGTCGTTATCCTTAGCGACCTTTGTATAGGGCTCAACCCAGGTATCCTCCGTGCTGCCGTGCATAAACCCGAGGGTAATATAGTACTCGACCTTTCTGCCGGAACCAAATTCATCAAAGCTTCCTACTCCCCATTTGATAGTACCGGTTTTATCCAATGTCTTGGCACATTCGATTACTTCCTTTGAAAGGTCATATCCGTAGCGGTTATCTGTCTTTATATTTCTGATTACCTCGCCGAGTCCGCATCCGATATCAACAACTTCATCATGGCTTTCTCTGTGCGTATTAACGTACTTTACAACAGCCTGCGCGTACTTTCTCAGTTCATACGGGCTCAAATGCCACGTATCAAAACCATATTCCTTTTGAAGTTTGGTGTATTTAAGTCTTCTGAATGATCCCTTAACGGTATTTGCCAATCCGACTTCTTTGATTTTACTTAGGATTCCCATGGTATTTTCCTCATATATGGTTATTTTCTGCCTCTCTTTTTACCTGTCAGCAACTCATGCATCATAACAAGTAACGTCAAATAAAAGAGTGACATATTATAAATCATGTATCTGTTTTGGCAGAAAATTACTACCGAAACCAAAGCGATGTTAACTCCGACCGAAAACATCGTGTATAATCCCATTTTAGCAGATTTGCTCATTCCCTGGTAGCGAATGGAAATAATCAAAAGAAGAACATAAAGCA
>JAZUFW010000096.1:0-3265 GCA_045640905.1 Lachnospiraceae bacterium | reverse complement strand
TCGATGCCCTTTAGCGTTTTTACCGCATCGTTCAGCATTTTACAGTACAAATCGTATCCGACTGCCTGCATATGACCGTGCTGAGTTTTGCCCAGAATATTGCCGGCACCTCTGATTTCCAGATCCTTCATGGCAATTTTGTATCCGGAACCCAGTTCGGTAAACTCCTTTATGGCAGATAAACGTTTTTCTGCTTCTTCCTTTAGCAGGCGATCCTGTTTGTACATCAAAAATGCATACGCAGTTCTGTTGCTTCGACCTACACGTCCTCGCAGCTGGTATAACTGCGACAATCCCATCCTGTCGGAATCATGAATAATCATAGTGTTAACATTCGAAATATCGAGTCCCGTTTCTATGATGGTAGTCGATACCAGCACGTCTATCTCGTGACTGATAAACTGGTACATGATATATTCCAATTCCTTTTCAACCATCTGACCATGGGCATATGCCACACGGGCTTCCGGCACCAGTTTTTCAATGTTTGACGCAATATCTGCTATCGTGTTGACTTTGTTATATACATAGTAAACCTGTCCGCCTCGGGAAATTTCCCTGACTATCGCCTCTCTGACCAGTTCTTCGTTGTATTCCATAACATAAGTCTGTATGGGTTGTCTTTCTTCCGGCGGATCCTCAAGCAATGACATATCTCTGATTCCGATCAGACTCATATGAAGTGTTCGGGGTATAGGCGTCGCACTCAAGGTCAGCACGTCCACCGATTCTTTCATCTGCTTAATCTTTTCTTTGTGAGCGACTCCGAAACGTTGCTCTTCATCAATAATCAGCAGCCCCAAATCTTTAAAGGTGACATCCGCAGATAGTACTCTGTGAGTACCTATCACTATGTCTACGAATCCCTTTTTCAAATCTTCTATTGTCTTTTTAATTTCCGACGGAGTTCGGAATCTGGATAACAGTTCCACTCTGACCGGGAAATTTTTCATTCGTTCGCTGAAGGTATCAAAATGCTGCTGTGCCAGTATGGTGGTCGGAACCAGATATACAACCTGCTTTCCTTCCTGAACAGCCTTAAAAGCGGCACGAATTGCGACCTCGGTCTTGCCAAAGCCGACATCTCCGCAGATAAGTCGGTCCATAATCTTCGTGCTTTCCATGTCTTTTTTAGTATCTTCAATGGCACGCAGCTGGTCCTCGGTCTCCTCATACGGAAACATTTCTTCAAATTCTTTTTGCCATACGGTATCTTTGCCGTAAGAATAGCCTCCGGTGTTTTGTCTGACGGCATATAATTCCACCAGTTCCTTGGCTATTTCCAAAGTGGCTGTTTTAACCTTGCTCTTGGTATTCGACCATTCCTTCGAACCGATTTTATTTAACTTTGGCTTCTTCGCATCTGCCGAAGCATATTTCATAAGTACGGACAAATCCGTCGCCAAAACATATAAATAGTCCTGATCGCGGTACTCGATTTTTACGTAATCTTTTGTGACTTTATCAGCTTCAATCTTTTCGATTCCGCGATATATTCCCAGTCCGTGGTATTCATGAACCACATAGTCTCCCACGGATAGTTCGTTAAAATCTTTAATTGAAGCACCCTCAAAGAACTTCTTACGGCGCTTATTCTTCTTTTGCGAACCGAAAATATCCGTTTCGGAAATAATGCAAAGCTTTATATCCGGATATTCAAATCCCTTTGATACAAAACCGTAAGAGGTCTCTATCTCACGACTTTGAAGTTCTCTTTCCGTACTCTCCGAGTAGAAAGCATTAAAGTCACTATCCTGCAAATCTTTAGCCAGTCTTTGTGCTCTCGTTTTTGACAAAGACAGCAACAATACACGATATCCTTCTTTTTTGTATTTCGCCAGTTCCTTCGTAAGGGTTTCAAAACTGTTATTGAACGGTGCTATCGGTTTGGTATTAACCTCCAACACAGAACCAATCTCAAGATATTCGTCCTTCAAAACACTGTGCATCGGGAGTTCTTCCATCGAAACAACCGCAAAATGCGACAGTTTGGATGCTGCTTCAGCGAAAGAATACAAAATCTGTTCCTGACCGGGCAGAATGTATCCCTTTTGAAGACGCTGAATCATGTTCTCGCGAAACTCTGTCTCTATAGCATCTGCCTGCTCGTTAACTCGCAAAGGCTCATCAATAAAAATGACACTCTTGTCATCTTTGAAAAAATCTATTAAAGAAGATGTTCTGTCGTAAAAGAAATCAAGATACGCATCCAAATTGGTAAATCTATGGAATATCTGAGCTTCCTCAATCAGTTCTCGAATTGATGTATCAACTCGATGCGCTTCCTCGGTTTTAAACGAAGCTCTAAGTTCATCGGAATACTTTTTAGCCGCCTTTTCAATGGACGAAAGTCCCTTGTTCAATTCATCATCCGAAAGAATGATGTCGCACGCCGGAAAAATGCTGACAGATTCAAGTTGCTCGATGGAACGCTGGCTCTCAACATCAAACGAGCGCAAAGAATCCACCTCGTCTCCCCACAATTCAATTCTGTAAGGATTCTCCTCCGTCAGTTCATAAATATCTACAATACCTCCGCGCACGGAAAATTCACCGGGATGTTCCACCTGGTATACTTTTTCGTAACCTATGTTTATAAGCTTTTTCGAAAGGGCTTTTTCTTCGACAATTGAAGTCTTGGAAATACTGATAATATTTGATTTTAATACATCAAGTGGCACCTGATGTGTCATCAAAGCACCAAACGTCGTTACAAGTGTAGTCGGCTTGCCCTCGATAATACGACGCAGACACTTCATTCTCTCGATGGTCAATTCATTCCCCTTAATATCGGAATGATAGAACATCAAATCCTTGCTCGGATAAAACGTGACAGTTCTGTCATAAAATCCAAGCTCGTCCTTTATGGCTCCCGCGCGGGAATCCGAATCGGCAATAATCAGCGTGAACTTAAAGCCTTCCTTCAACGCACTCAAAACATGCAATTTTGCACTGTTGGTCAGTCCGCAAAGGGCATACGCTTTCGGCTCCTTATTTAGTTTTGCTTTTAGCGCTTCCATACCCGTCAGGTACAGAACCGCATCATTCATGTATTTCATATTCTTCCCATATTGGTACTTTTTACGCTCTCGATGCTGATATTACCTTTCTCAGACGGCTATTCGATCGCCATTTTGCTAAGAAACTTGCATCTTCGAAGGAGTTCGGTCGGCTTAATTGGCAATCCGTTGCCAACTAAGCCTAAAAATTCCATCCGGGAATTTTTCCCTACATTTAGTCAAGTTTCTAAGCAAAATGACAATCT
>JAZUFW010000095.1:0-14109 GCA_045640905.1 Lachnospiraceae bacterium | reverse complement strand
TGTTGCCGGCAAGGCACACCTAAAGCACACCGAAGGCGGCGATTTCAGGCAGGCAACCTACAGAGCGGTCCGTCAGGGATTAATGAATCTGCTCTCATCCGGCGAGTGTTTTCTGCTTGAACCGTATTATGAGTATTCCCTGTATCTTCCGTCGGAATACGTCGGTCGAGCCATGACAGATATCACTCAGAATTTCGGAACATGTGAAGTAAAGAACACCGACGATGACAATTACTCAGAGCTTGTCGGCATATCTCCCGTCGTATGCTTAAATACATACGCCAAGGATGTGGCCATATATACAAAAGGCCTCGGCTCACTTACTTTTTCTCCCGCAGGATATTATAAATGCCATAACGAGGAAGAAGTATTGGAGCAAGCCAGATACAACCCTGATGAAGATACCGGAAGTCCGTCATCAAGTGTATTCTGTTCACACGGAGCAGGCGTCGTCATTCCCTGGTATGAAGTCCCGGAGCATATGCATCTGCCCTTTTCCTACGATAAAGAAGACACTGATTTTACCGATGTTGATTCCGTAATCTCGAAAGCCAAAGCGCTATCTTCATCTGTCGATTCCTTTATCTCTTCCGAAGAAATCGACCGCATACTGAACCAAACCGGCAATGCTAACGAAGGTGCTCGTCACGCTCCCGGATACAAAAAGAGAAAAGTCGAATCTGTTGCAAAAACTGTTTCGAAAAAGACATATAATTACGACACCGAAAAGAAAGAACATATGGTGTTGGTTGACGGCTATAATCTGATACATGCCAACGACCGGCTCTCTTCACTTTCACAAAGAAGTCTTGATGGGGCCGCTTTATCACTTAACGACATGCTTGCCAATTACGCCGCCATAAGAAACATAAATGTGACCGTGGTCTATGATGCCTACAAGGTCAAAGGCGGATTGGGCCAAACATATAATGATAAATCACTTAACGTGGTGTATACTAAAGAAGCGCAAACAGCAGATAATTACATAGAACGTTTCACACATGAAAACAAGGATAAATATGACATAACTGTCATAACATCTGACGGAATTATTCAAACCCTGGTTCGCGGGCAGGATGCAAAGCTTATGTCATCGCGTGAATTCTGGGAGCACTTAAACAGCGTTTCTACGGAATTCAACGAACAATTCCATGTTTCCGGTGATGAAGACAAATAGAGGAAGGAAATAGTATGGCAATTTTAGCAGATCAACACATGCACTCATCATTCAGCGCAGATTCGCAAACAGCTCTCAAAGATATGGTCGAAAAGTCAATCGAATTAGGATTGAAAACCATCTGTCCGACCGAGCACATGGATATCGGATATCCTCCATGTGAAGAATGGCCGGAACATTGCTGGGAATGTAACGTCGATTCATACCTTTACGAACTCTTAACTTTGAAGGAACAATACAAAGACAGAATCAACATAAATTTCGGAATAGAACTAGGCTTGCAGGAATCTGTTTTTCGTGAGAATGCTCTGACCGCAAAAGCTCACGAATTTGATTTCATAATCGGTTCATTACATTTGGTAAACGGGCGCGACTGCGCATACCCTGTCTATTTTGAAAATCGTTCCGTTAAGGACGCATATGAAGAATATTTCAAGGCAGTAATAGCCAACATAAAGAAATTCAAGAATTTTGATGTGCTTGGTCACCTTGATTACATTATCCGTTACAGTCCCGATAAAGGTGAATCGTACTCTCCTTCCGACTATATGGATTACATTGACGAAATACTCGATATCCTGCTCGAAAACGAAAAAGGAATTGAAATTAATACATCAAGATTGGCACGCGGAGCATCCTATACCAATCCTCATAAAGATGTGGTTAAGCGTTATAAAGAAAAAGGCGGTGAAATCATAACAATTGGATCCGATGCTCACAATCCATCTGTTATCGCCTGCGGTTTCAATGTTGCAGAGGAAATTTTAAAGGACTGCGGTTTCAAATATTACTCTGTCTTTGAAAAGAGAGTCGCTACATATCATCGGTTTTAGGAACGGCCTTCAGGTTGTCGCAAATAATTCTTGCTCTGCTTATTGATTATTTTATCTGTCATCATAGTCGTTTGTCTTTAAGGCATTCCGTTCGTCAGTTGCCGGGCATATTGGATACTATTTCGAAATTATGACTTCCCGTATTCTGTTATTCATTGAAGTTTTACAGATTTACGCCAAAACATAATTTCATTTGGATACAAATATGCAAATATTCATTTTAGTATCCTTTGTTATCAATTTTAACGGGATACGATTTGAATATACTTTTATTTATTATCCAGTTAAGGTTGATTTCATGGCATTTTCGGAATCATTTTGATGAATTGGAGGATACAAATCTTCATTTTCATCATATTGTATCCAATATGTCTAAATGAATTTCGAAGAATTCGAAAACTTAATGAAATAAAGAAAAAGGCGGTGAAATCATAACAATTGGATCCGATGCTCACAATCCATCTGTTATCGCATGCGGTTTCAATGTTGCAGAGGAAATTTTAAAGGACTGCGGTTTCAAATATTAGTGGTTTTAGGGACGGTCCTTTTTCCACAAGGATGTGCACTATGGCTCGCAGGGTAGATAATAAATCAAAAAAGATTGCCAAATCCTTGGCAATCTTTTTCTTTCCAATCTATATTTCCACTATAATCTTAATTTGCTCCGTAAAGCTGCTGCATCGTAGCAGGGCCGTACCAATCCAATGAAGTATCTACTGCTGTTCCGGCAGGAATTGTAATTTCTTGCTTTACATGATTCCATTTGTACTTTAATACAAAAGTAACATTCTGTGCAGACTTGGCAGCTATCTTTTCCATGAAAGCCTTCGGGAACGAATTCCATTCGCCCATCTCAAGCTTAATTGTCTGGCCTGACTTTGATGCATTTACCATCTTAGCAGCGTAGTCGTTGATTGCGTAGCCATATGCAGATAAAGGCTGTGTGTTTCTGGTAGCTCCGCATGAACAAACTTCACCTTCAAGTCCGTCACTGTACATCGTAGGTTCTGTTATGGTCTGCCATGTAAATTTGTGTTCATGAGCAGGAGACTTTTCTTCATTATTCTTCCTTGACCCACATACGGTAACCGTCACAATATTACAACCAACACTCTCACTGTTGAGAGTTTGAACCTGGATTTTGAATACATCTCCAATTACTGCGTCATTTACTGAATAAGTCATATTACCATTAATTACCATCCCAATGCCCGCTATTTCATCATTCTTCCAGACATTAGCAAATCCAGCTGCAGTCGAATCAATTCCGTCCCAGTCGGTAACCTCCGCACTAATTATTGTTGTTTCCGCCCATTCAACCGTTGCCGGAGCTGAGATTGTTATCGTGTGCGCAGGATCTGCAAATACAGTCATGCTCATACCAAGCAGCATGCTTACAGCCAAAACTATCATAAGTAATACTTTGATTCTCTTCATTATCCATTCCTCCTATATCATACTCTTTCACGAATACTACAGTAGGATATCATGTTGACCCCCCTGGTCAATGAAAACTTATCCGCAAACACCGAGTTATGTAAACCCGTAAAGCGACAACAAGTCCCCCCCAAAAACAAAGGCTGCAGGAATCATCCTGCAGCCTCTTTCAAATATCGCTGTCAGCGTCAAAACAGCGGTCTGTCGCTTCGTATTATTACTTCTTTTTCACTTATTGTTGTTCCGGACTTAACCAGCTTATAAGCCAACGGGCTTCCGCATCTTGTTCTCAATCTGAATACCGAATCGTTATCCTTTTTGTACAACGGTTCTACTTCGCTACCCGTCATCAGATCTATCAGTTTATCAGTATCAACAGCATGAAGATACATGTCATCATCGTGGGTATTTCTGTCTACATAAGGATACAATGCAACGGTATCATTATCATACACAAACAATGAAACCCACGGATTTCCCTCAAGGAACACTCCGTTCACACGACATTCTCTGCGCATTCTCGTCAGAACTTCCTTCGGATAATACTGAATATCCGAGAACATGGTCGGAACATTCAATGTATAAATCTGACCTTCACCGTATGTGTCTTCCGCAAATAAGGTGCATGCCTCTTCATCACGTATTCCCTTGCATAAAGCGCCCCAGGTTGAATTGTTTCTGAATTCCAATACAGGAACCGTAACAGCCTTTTTGCCGTAAGGATATACATAGCGGGTACGCTCATCCGTTTCTGCCATGTAATCAATAACAGTGGCTTCGCGACCGCGATATCGGATTGATGTCATATCTTTAAGTCCGCACTCAAGGCCCTTCTTTACGAATCCTGATGTAAGGATTGCTTTGCCTCCCTTTGCAACATAGGCTTTCAATTTATTTATGACATCACTGTCATAAAGGGAGCTTTCGGTCAGCATAATGCAGGCCGCCTTTTCCGGGAAGAAAGGTGTCGGAATAATCGGGAAGCCGTGCATTCCCAAAAAGTCCTGAACATTGTCCTCGCCCTGCGAATAATTGGGAATATAGCACATAACTCCGACAGGTTCGCCCAGGTTATCAAGCAGTGCGTCGGCTTTATCAAGTGCCAGTCCCAAAGGAGGAATCTGCATTGAGTCATCAAGCGACTGGAAGCAGAACATCATTAATTCTCTAGGCTTTGAAAACAGTGTCAGATATGCCTGTTCCAGATAATAATCAAGCATACGGCAGTCATACGGATCAAACCAGCCGCCACCGTTTCTGCCGGGAGCCATATTTTCCATCCATCGCATTAATGAGAATGAAAGGTATCTGGGTAAATGCTGATCGGTGTAAAGAGGGTCACGGGTTTCCGTTCCGGTATATACAAAATCAAAAATATCCTTTTGTTTCAAAGGATCGTATCCGGTTTCCTGGTACGATTCCATCCAGTTCGGGTACTTTATAGTAATCTTACAGTCCGGATTGGCTTCTTTCGCAGGCTTAATCATATATTCGAGCGAAACCTTGTACATCAAATCACATCTGAACCGTTCCCAACTTCCGTCGGTAATATTATTGGCCTTGTTGTATTCATCCTTCGCCTTACGACATGTTTCGCACGTACAATTGGTGAAATAAAAATCATCAATAATAAATGCTTTGAAATGCTCGCCGTTAAATTTGGAAACCTGCCTTAACTGTTCGAGCATAACAGGATCCGTATAACAAAACGTATTAAACAAGCGCTGTTTGGGTTTTCCGCCCTCATACGGCTTCATGCAGGTGGTTATTCCACCGTCCACATCAAGACCATGTTCTTCCAAAGTTCCCTTTATCATACGAATCTGCTCATCCGTAGCAAAATTGCTGTCTCTGAAAGGTTCCAAATATACCTTATCAAGTCTTAAATATCTTTCAAAATATTTGAGGCTCTTTTCCAAATGTTCCTTAGTTTCATTGCAGGACCCCTGTGCCACAAAGTATGTTGACAGGTTAAAATTTCTGTAATTTCCCATGTGCAGTACCTCCTAAATGAATTACCTTCTAACCAAAACAATAATCCTATTACAAAAACAATGCTATAACAGGATTTCATAAAGCTATAACAACACCCCTATGTATGCGAAAGGCTCGAGCAATCTGCTCGAGCCTTTTACTATTTTATCAATTTTTCCAAAGTTTCCAAAAGTTTCGGTACATCAATCGGTTTTGCTATATGTCCGCTCATTCCTGCCTCAAACGCATTCTTCTTATCTTCATCAAAGGCATTGGCCGTCATGGCCACTATCGGAATCGATGAAGCATATTTATCAGGCAACGCCCTGATAGCTTTGGTCGCTTCGTATCCGTTCATTCTGGGCATCTGTATATCCATGAGAATCAAATCATACTGACCTTCTTTGGACGTACGGATCATCTCCAGCGCTACATCACCATCCTCTGCCGTTTCAACAATAATACCTTCTTCTTCCAAAATATCCAATGCTATCTCTCGGTTAAGTTCATTATCCTCAACCAGCAGTACCTTCTTTCCTGCCAGCCTACCCTCGAGACTATCAGGAATTTCAGACTTGGGATCAATCGCTTCTGCAATCCTATTTTCAAATTCGAGATAAACCTTTGTTCCTACACCGGGTTCGCTTTCTATCGATATAGTGCCGTTCATCAGCTCAACAAGTGATTTGGTTATCGCCATACCGAGTCCGGTACCTACCACACCGCTCTTCGTTGCTGATTCTGCTCTCGAAAAAGGTTCAAAGATATGGCTGAGATATTCCTCGCTCATACCTATTCCATTATCGGCAACAGTATATCTATACCGAGCATATCCGTCATGGTCACACTGCAGTTCCTCTCCAAATAAGCTGACCTCTCCTCCCGGATTTGTATACTTAATAGAATTGGAAATAATATTCGTAAAGACACGCATCATCCGCACTCTGTCAGTATATATCCAATGATGTTTAATGGAGTCGTCAAGCGTTGAAGTAAGTCGAATATTTTTTGCTTCCGCGGTTCCTGCCAAAATGCTGTACAGATTATCTTTGGCTGTATCTATGCATACCGGTTCTTCTTCAATTGTAACCTGTCCCGATTCAACACGAGACATATCCAAAACATCATTTATCAGTGACAGCAGATGGTTGCTTGACATCTTTGCTTTGTGAAGTGCATCTGTTACACGCGCTTTATCATCAATATGTTTTTCGGCAATATCCGTAAATCCGATAATTGCATTCATCGGAGTACGAATATCATGACTCATATTGAAAAGGAATGACGACTTCGCAAGATTAGCGGCCTCTGCCGCTATTTTGGCATCTTCAAGTTCTTTTCTGACTCCGAGTTCCTTACGAATTTCCTCATCAATATCACGAAGACAGGCTATCATTTCTATCGGCTCGCCGTTCTCGTCTCTGACAGGAACAAATCGCAGCTGATAGTATAAGTATTCACCATCAGGTTTACTAATTCGAAAATCGGTAGAATGATTTTTCCCGGAAGCAAAAGCTTCCAAAACATTCTCTCTTAACGTATTCTTCTTAAAGCCCTCCACATCATCGGGATGAATATACTTGCATAAATGCTCCAGTTTATCCGAATAATTGATTTCGTTGGCGGTTTGATCATCAATAATTTCCGCTATATTCCCCGATATTCTGCTGCGGATAAGTACCTCATCATCATGCTTGTTATCACAAATATTGACTACAATGATACTGTCATACTCTGTTGCCAAAGCTCTGATGAATTCTTCTTCATGTTTACCCTGCTCAACCTTTTCCGAAATATCCTTAACGCTGGTATATGCAATAATATCTCCGGCCTGATTCCTCGTCATATTAATATTTCGTCGAAGCCATGCGTGCTTTCCGGAAACAGTTCTTGCCTCATAGTCAAAGCTGATTTCGGAGCTGCCGTTTTCAAACTTTTCAAGAAGAAACTCCCTGTCGGTACTTCCGGCAAACTGCTCCGTAAGATCTCCTTTTACGTACAGCTTGTTCCAGGCTTTTATATATTCATCATAACTGCAAGGGGTTCGAAGCCCTATTAGATTACTGAGGGAAACCTCCTCTCCGTCATCGTCCTTCCATACTCCGTAATACAATTCATCTTTGCTTAAATTTGCCTCAAGGGAAATCAAAGCATCAGATAAGACGGCACGTTTATAATTCGATAATTGATTCGAAAAATCCTGCAATTCGGCGACATACTTCTTTTCATTCTCCTGCGCCTCAAGATTTCTCTTATTATCATTGATCAATTTGATTGCAAAGAATACCAATATCAGGATAATGGCAACAATCAGTCCGACACACAAAATAGCCATATCGTAGAGTGGCGCAACAACCGATTCCGAATCCATCACAGCAATTATCTGCCATCCGTTTTCAATGGTTCGGGATATAATCAGATCATTTTTGCCTTCGATCGGATACATGAACGGTTCGTCGCTCAAAAGTGCGGTACTGAATAAGTCAGCCACCATCAATGTATCCTTGTCCTTGTCAGCATCAAAATAATTCAATCCGGTTTCGTCAGCTTCACTTGAAGCAACTATCGTCCCCGTTGCATCAATAATATATGCATATTCAAAATCCATACCCTTTAGATATTCATTTACGTAGTTCGACAGATTTGACAGATTAATATCCATACCGACAACACTTTCGCCATCGGAAAGCATTTGTGTAATGGATAAAACGACATTGCCCGTATCCATATCAAGATACGGAGAAGCGACTGATACTTCACCTGCTCCCTCTATCGCCGCAATATACCAAGGACGCTCTTTCGGGTAATATTCTGCGCCGTCTGCATACGGATTCCATCCGTTTCCGTCCAGATACTCGTCTCTGTAGTATCCGTAAACGCCCGTAAAACTGGGATCAATTTTCGAAAGTTGATAATCGGTCTGGTATAACAGATAATCCAGAATGTCCTCATTGTCTCCGCCCGATTCGATAATATATTCGATATATCCGGCATCCGTTGATACGACAGTTTTGGCTTTCTGCAAAAAATAGGAGGTATTTTCGGAAATCAGGGATATCTTATCCTGAGTTGTATTTATGAGATTTTCCTGCGCTGTTTTATAGACTTTTGAATATGTAATGACAAATGCAATGCACAAAACGACAGCCAACGCAATCGCTATTACTATAGACGTATTCTTTTTAGTCTTCACCTTTATTTCTGTTTTGCTCATAGATGCAAAGTACCGAACCTTTCGTTTATCACTAATGATTTTGAGTAAACATGGCTATTTCAATTCCGATAGCAAAAAATTTCTTCTTCCGATTCATCCATTCTGAAAAGTATCCTTCGGCAGAAAAAACAGTTCTTTTTTCTATTATTATATTTTCCTTTATATGCAACACTTTTGCAACACTCAATATATTAATATAAACTCATCAAAGATAAATAAAATCTTTGAGCAACAAATTAAGAAAGTAAAAGGAGGAATAAACTATGACAAACGCATACGCAATGAGAAAAAATGACTTAACTCAATTAAATATGGAAGCACTTTTAAATGTAGTCGGAGGGCAGGCTATGGATACCACAGAAGAAGACAATGCCGCTCTTGAAGCTCTCGCAGTAACTCTTGCCGTAGCTGCTATCAAAATGGCAATCGGTTCCTTCATGCCTGATACTTTTGAAGAATTTTACCAAGCTTATCTCAATCACAAAACAGCTGTAGATGCAACGATATATGCTTTGGGCACACCTCCCGTTTGGGCCTTTTACCTCTTCGTAGACAGAAAGAAATTCTATCGCAAAGTATACGATGCATTTAAATAAAATATATATAATACAGGCGGTTAACCTTTCAAAGGTTACCCTCCTATTTTTGCTCAAAAATCATCATCCAGAGAATCATACAACGCTGCAGTAGTGCTCTCCGCCCAGCTGTACTGATTCATGTATTCACCCTTAAAGGCGTTAATTCCTTCAGGTTTGCCCGCCAAAAAATCATAATAATCACATTTAATCTTTTCCGGAATAATACAGGCTGCTCCCCATCCCTTTTTGTAAACATCAGCGCATCCCAGGGAATTCAATGTATCATAAATATCCTTAAGCAAAGATCTGTAATAAGAGTTATGATCCTCATCATCCTCCCATAAATTAATAATTACCTCGTGATTATTTACCGAAGTCCCTCTTCGGTCTATCATATATGCTATTGCTTCCTTTGATTTATTATATTTGAACCTTATGGGTTCACCGTTAAAAAAGATTTCAAAATTTCCAAAGCATTGAGCAACTATCTTTATTTCGCCGTCTGCTTTTACCGGATATCGCAGATTATCAAGAGTATGCGCAACTTTGTCTTCCGATGTTGGCTTTAGCAAGTATCCGCTAGCATCAAGCGAGAATGCATCCATTGTATATTCAGAGTATCCCGTAACAAAAATAATATTCGATTTCGGTTTAAGTGCTTTAAATTTCTTGGCCAGAGATATTCCGTCTATTCCCGGCATGGAAATATCGGTAAAAATCACATCCGGAGCTTCTTCCTTTGCGCTCTCCAAAGCTTTTCTCGCGCTCAAAAAGCCTTCGACTTTAGCTTCAGGCTTAACCTTAACCACTATATTTTGCAAATACTCTAAAGCATTTTCCTCATCATCTATAACATAAATTAACATATCGACAATGATTCCTTTCCTCATGTGTTACCGAAACGGGAACAAAATTGCGATTTTGCAGCCACACCCGGGGCTGCTTTCTATAGTAACTTTCGCATCACACATTTTTTCCAGTCTGCTGACGGTATTTGTCAATCCCACGTGCTCTCTTTTATCATCCGCAACGGGCTTTTCCGGGTCAAATCCCACACCGTCATCTTCAATCATAACCAGATGTCCGTTTACATCCTTTTTGCTTGAGATCTTTACCGTTCCCGGTTCTTCCTTCATGCAAATTCCATGCTTGACAGCATTTTCAACAAGCGGCTGCAGCCCCAGTGCCGGAACTTCAAAGTCCTTATCTTCAATTTCATAATCAACGTTCAGCCTGCTTTTAAACCTCTTTTTTTCCAATTCAACATATATCTTGATATGGTCGAGTTCTTCCAAAAAGGGGACAGGCTCTTCTTTCTTAAGGCTGTCCAGATTTGTCCGTAAATATCTTGAGAACATTACCGTTGTTTCCTGCGCCTCAAGCGGATCCTTGCCGCACAAATTGCTTATCGTTGTCAGAACATTATATAAAAAGTGCGGCTGAATCTGAGAAATCATAAGCGCAGTATTTTGTTTCTCCAGAATTATCTGCTGTTCTGCGATTTTGCGCCTTTGCTCCGTGAAAATATTAATATAAATCATCAAAAGCGAAACCACATAAGACGGATAAACATAATCATAATTTTCATAAGCAACGCCCACAATTGCCGCAACAACCGGGAATATTTCAAAAGACAAAAGAATAATCTTCTGCTTTATCGGGTAATTTTTGCCCAAAACAATAGCCAGTATCGTAAGTGCAAAAATAATCAAAGTAACTATATCGGCAATTCCGCGATGTTTTCCCGCCGTGATATCTCCACCGTAAGAAAGCGCAACCGACATAACGGAAATCAGGTTCAGTATCTGTAGCAGAATGCTGATTAACGTACATAATCTGCAGACAATATTTCCGTACTTCAAAAATTTTCCGGAAAGATTGATTTCTTCTCTTATGTATGCCCAGTAGCAATACAAAATCAATGCATGAAATATTCCCAAAAGCGCATACTCAACCTTCATCTGAGTTATTACGCCTCCGGTCGCACCGATTCTCCCCTCAAGGAAGGATAGTCTTATGTCAAAAAACATAATAACGCACATCACGGTAATCAATCTGGCAAGTGCTCTGTCGCGTTTCGCCCGCATTGAATCCTGCGCAATTCCGAACAGAAGAATGGTAGACACCATGAGGCCCATCACATCAACCAGAATTGAACTGATTTTGCCCATCGAAATCATTGAAAAATCGCCAAAAATACACTGTCCAAGACTGACCGCCAATAATATGGCGATAATAATACGCACTATCCGATATGCAGTTATTGATTTCTTTTCATTCATAATGCAGCCCACCGTTTCAACGTTATCTTATCATCTATATGCTTCTTTTTCAAATAGCCCGGGCAAACAAAAAAGACCCGATTTAAGTATTCCTTAAATCGGGCCTTGTTACTTCTGTTTTGCTATAATTAAGCGTTCATCTGAGCTGCAACTTCTGCTGCAAAGTCTTCATTCTTCTTTTCCATTCCTTCGCCTACTTCGAAACGAACGAACTTTGTAATCTTGAGATCTTTGCTAACGCTCTCTAAGTATTTAGCAACACTCTGCTTTCCGTCTTCAGCTTTAACGTAAACCTGATCAAGCAGGCAGATTTCCTTCATCTGCTTAGAAATACGTCCTTCTGCAAGACCTGCAAAAATCTTATCAGAAGCAATGCTTTCCTTATCTGCCAATGCAAGCTGTGCAAGTGCTGCTGCAGCTTCCTTTGAAAGGAAATTGAACAGATAATTCATGTTGCTCTTCTTTTCTTCGTAGATAGCAATATCTTCATCGCTCCAAACCTTGTCAGCGATAGCCTTTTCGATTAACTTGTTAAGGATCGGCTTCGGTAATGAAGCAGGGTCGTTAAGAGCGCTGTCTACTGTAATCTCTTTGAGTTTTGTAATCTCGTCTGCAGAAATATCATTTCTGCTGATATACTGAGGATTCATAGCAGCAACCTGCATAGCGATGTTTGTTAATGCATCCTTAACATTGTCACCTTCAGCTCCGTCAGCGGCTACCAAAACACCGATTCTTCCGCCACCGTGAATGTATGATACTACACAGTCGCCTGAAACCTTCTCAAATCTTCTGATTGAAAGTTTCTCACCGATTGTAGCTGTCTTTTCAACCAATGCATCCTTCATATCAAGAATAGATGCAACATCTTCGCCGTCACCGGCTTTATCAGCGCTGACAGAAAGAGCCTTATCAGCTACAGCCTGAACAAATTCCTGGAATGTAGCATTCTTTGCTACGAAGTCTGTTTCTGAGTTAACTTCTACAACAACAGCTGTCTTTCCTTCGATTGCTACACGTGTAATACCTTCAGCAGCAATTCTTGAAGCCTTCTTTTCAGCCTTAACGGCACCGCTCTTCTTAAGGAACTCAACTGCTTCGTCCATATTTCCGTTAGTCTCGGAAAGGGCCTTTTTACAGTCCATCATTCCGGCACCGGTCATCTCTCTTAACTCTTTTACCATAGAAGCTGTAATATCTGCCATGATTAGTCCTCCTTTTCAGCTACTTCTTCCATATCTGTAGCTTCGACTTCAGCATCGGCATTTGCATCTTCTGCTGTGATTGCCTCTGCGCCTTCCTTAGCTTCGATTACCGCATCAGCCATCTTTCCTGTGATTAACTTTACGGCTCTGATTGCATCATCATTACCGGGAATGATGAAGTCAAGTTCTTCGGGATCGCAGTTTGTATCACCGATACCGATAAGTGTGATTCCTAAAGCGTGAGCTTCCTGAACACAGATTCTTTCTTTCTTGGGATCTACTACAAAAATAGCATCGGGAATTCTCTTCATTTCCTTGATACCGCCAAGGTTCTTTTCAAGCTTATCCCATTCTTTCTTTAATTCAATAACTTCCTTCTTGGGCAATACATCAAATGTACCGTCTGTAGACATTGCTTCAATCTTCTTTAATCTTTCGATTCTTGACTGAATTGTCTTGAAGTTTGTTAACATACCACCGAGCCATCTCTCGTTAACATAGTACATACCGCAACGCTCAGCTTCTACCTTAACAGCATCCTGTGCCTGCTTCTTTGTACCTACGAAAAGGATTGTTCCGCCCTGCTGTGCAATTTCAAAAATTGCTCTGTAAGCTTCATCAACTTTTCCTACTGATTTCTGTAAGTCGATGATATGGATTCCGTTTCTTTCTGTGAAGATGTAAGGAGCCATTTTAGGGTTCCATCTTCTGGTCTGGTGTCCAAAGTGAACACCTGCTTCCAATAACTGTTTCATTGAAATAACGCTCATTTTCTTTACCTCCGTTTGGTTAAATCTTCCGCAAAGCAGCTTTCATGTAGCCAACCTAAGAGCGAGGCACCTGCTACGCATACTTCACGTGTATTATAATGACAACTTTAAGAGTGTAACAAAAAAAGCCCCTGTTTGCAAGGGCTTTTCGTTAATTCTTTCGTATTTTTATTGAATCCATTCCCTGAACCAAGGCTGTAGCCTTTTCAAGGTCCGCATCATTAATTTTGATTGTAAAAATATTCTTTTCTTTTCTTCCGAACAATCTCCCCAAAAAAGATGTCTCATGCCATTCCACAAAGTAAGAAATTCTGTTTTGCAAAAACATCTTTTCGAGTTTCTCTTTTGCTTCTTTACTGTATATTCTGCAAAAAGAAACTTCTCTGTTAACTATACCGTTGTTAAAAGCGTCCATGCCCCACCTCAAAAAAAATATTAGATGCAATACATCAACTTTTGTATTATACACCTTATTTTACAAATTTGCCACTCTACTTCAGTGAACTACTCGCAAATTGAATTTACGAGCTTCCTGTTTCAACCACCACTGCACTGACTACGCCGAAACATAGTCACTGTCTTACACGGTGTCCGCAGGCGTTAGGTTCGGCCGGTTCCCGGCCTACCATATTGTTTTTG
>JAZUFW010000094.1:0-2557 GCA_045640905.1 Lachnospiraceae bacterium | reverse complement strand
TTGATAACCTCGGATACACCAAGAAGGACATTGCACCCAGTGATCACAGCACAAGAAACACCGTTTCTGAAGTGCTGACACTATCCGGAAATCTTCATGTTTACTGGCCGTTAGATGACAGTGTCACCAATGCATCCCTGGAGGATTTATTCTATCCTGGGAGAAACAGAGATAACGAGGACCGACTCGTTCCTGATTATCCTAAGATTCACAGTGAACTTGCCAAGAAAGGCGTAACGCTGACGCTCCTTTGGACTGAATACTGTCTGGAAGCCAGTGCTGCCGGCAAAAAGCCGTACATGAGCACACAGTTCAACGACAACTACCATAAGTGGGCACGCATTACAAAAGCTACTATGCGAATTCAGCATAAGCCCGGAGATGAAATGGAAGTTGACTGGGCAGGAGGCACCATAGATATCTATGATGAGGTTACCGGAGAAACAGAGGATGCTTACCTGTTCGTAGCGGTACTTTCCTGCAGCTGCTATGTATATGCGGAAATCTGTCCAAACATGCAGTCAGATACCTTTATCAACTGCCATGTGCATGCTTATACATACTTTGGCGGATCAACACGTTTACTGGTTCCGGATAATCTAAAAACCGGTGTTACAAGGAATACACGTTATGATACGCTGATTCCTCGTGCTTATAAGGAAATGGCAGATCACTATAACACTGCAATTGTGCCTGCAAGAGTGAAGCACCCGGATGATAAGCCTAATGCAGAAGGCTCCGTGAAATTCGCAACCACATGGATTCTTGCGGCATTACGTAACTATCATTTCTTTTCCATAGAGGAAGCAAAGGTAGCAGTTTCAGAAAAACTTGAAGAACTCAATCTTCGTCCATTTAAAAAGAGGCTCGGAAATCGCCGATCCGCTTTCGAAAATGAAGAAAGAGAATTCATGCTGCCGCTTCCCAAAGCCCCTTACGAACCGGCAGTCTGGTCCACTGCCAAGGTTCAAAACGATTATCTCATAAATGACGGAATCAATAAATACTCCGTTCCATTTGACCTGATCGGTGAACAGGTAGATATTCGCTTAACCACTGCCACAGTGGAGGTTTTTTATCATGGTGGGCGTGTCGCCTCACATGTCAGAAAGGCAACCCCTCAGCGGGATCCCATCTGTATTAGAGAACACATGCCTCTTAATCATCAGAAGTATCTTTCCTATAATTCCAGCGAGTTTATCTGCTGGGCGGAAAACATTGGTACATATACACTGAAAACAGTTAATCACTACCTTTATTCCGAAAAAGAACCGGAACAAGGATATAAATACTGCGTAGGTTTAATGAAAGCGGCCGAAAGATACGGTAACGCTCGTATAGAAAAGGCCTGTGAAAGACTTTTGTCAGTTACAACGCATCCATCGTTGAAGAGTATTGTCACTATACTGAAAAACGGTCAGGATAAGTTTGAACTTTCACCTGTTGAACCAACCCCTAAGGAACATAAACGCAGCAATGGTATAACCAGAGGTCACCTGGCATACGGAAACGGAGGTGATGCAGAATGATTAATGCATCAACCTTTGAAAAACTGAAAGCAATAAACTGCAGTGCCATGGCTGACGAATTTCAAAATCAGATAAATGACTCAAAAACGTACAATACATTAGGCTTTGAAGAACGTCTCGGACTTATCGTTGATGCTGAATGGAACAGACGTCAGGCAAACAAACTGAAAAATCTTATCAGTAAAGCAGATCTGTCTTTGCCTTCTGCATGCATTGAAGATATTGAGTATCTTCCTGACAGAAAACTCGATAAAACTCAATTGATCAGGTTTTCAACATGCCAGTATGTAAATGACAGTCACCATATAATCCTAAAGGGAGCTACCGGATCCGGCAAAACATATATTGCATGTGCACTTGGTAATGCAGCCTGTCGAAAGTTTAAAAAGGTACGATACATCAGAATGCCTGAACTGCTTGACGAATTGTCTCTTTCAAAGCAGGATGGTACATTTCGCAGGACTATAAATTCATACTGCAAGGCGGATCTTCTCATCATTGATGAATGGCTGATACGAAAACTATCATTGCAGGAAAGATACGACCTTCTTGAAATCATCGAAAAGAGAGTTAACAGTCCAAAGGGATCAATGATTTTCTGTACTCAATACAATGACGATGAATGGTATGGACGTATTGATCCTGAATACGATGAAGGCAGTCCAATAGCTGAAGCAATTATAGACCGCATTGTCAACAATGCCTATGATGTTCTCATTGAAGGAAAAATATCAATGAGAAAACGTCATGGTTTAAAGAATAAGAAAGGGGGCATATCATAATGAAAGAGTGTCCCTATAGTCTTCGGCACCATTGCGATATATGGATTGATTATCAAGTTGCATGCGAATCATTGAAGGAAACGGAGGAACTATGTTCTTCCAATTGGAAGGAAATCAGTTATCTCCTTGATCGGGTAGCATTACTTGAAAAAAAGTTATCCGAAGCCGGCATACCATTACCGGAATAAAGATGATGCACTAATGACCGGAAAGCGTGCACTGTATCGGCGGAAGTCATGCACTAAA
>JAZUFW010000093.1:0-16901 GCA_045640905.1 Lachnospiraceae bacterium | reverse complement strand
GCCAAAGAAGTGGCTATGTCTATTGAGGAGAAATTCCCGAAATTGAAGGGAAAAGTAGTAATAAACTATATAGGTACCACTATCGGATCACATACCGGTCCGGGAACGGTGGCACTTTTCTACTACGGCAAAAAGAGAGAGGATTAATCGTCCTTACGTCTTTTTGCGTATGGCGCCCCTTCATTGGGAAGGAAAAAATTTATTCTTCAGGGTCTCCGGGAACTTTGGTTCCTTTGTCTCTGCCGATAAGCAGTATAATTACATATGTAAAAATCGGAACGGCTACCGTGGCAATTATGCAAGCCGAGAACAGTGTCGAACTGAAGGTTGCACCGCATAAGGCACTGATAAGCGCACCGAGGTACATTGCAACCAGCAATACAATTCCGATTATGGCTACGATTCTTTTTGCTGAAATCTTTTTCATATATTTACCTGCTTTCTTGAATCTTTCCGATAAATGCATTATACTATATCGATGGTACTTTTTGGTATCATCGATTTTTCATTTTGGAGGAAAATAATATGACATTATTGGAAAAATGGCGCGAGAGCGCATATTCGGATACAGCAAACAGAGGAGATTTACAGAGACTCTGGGCAAAGTATTTTGAACAGGAAAAGGGAATATACGAACAGCTTCTTGCTAATCCCGACGAAGCAGTTACGGGTACCGTAAAGGAACTGGCTGAAAAATACGGCGTTGACATCATGACAATGACCGGATTCTTGGACGGAATCAATGATTCCTTAAAAGAAGCCAACCCTATCGAAGAAATGGATGAGGATACAAAAGTTTCTTTGGAATTTGATAAGGAAAAACTCTACAAGAACATGGTTGCAGCTCAGGCAGACTGGCTTTACAACCTGCCTCAGTGGAATGATATTTACGATGAAGATACTCGTAAGGAATTGTACAGACTTCAGAAGCTTTCAACCACTATCGTAAAGGAAGCAAAGATTTATCCAAATGATCCCTGCCCTTGCGGAAGCGGTAAGAAGTACAAAAAGTGTTGCGGTAAAAAATAAATTTATATAAAGGAGAACAAAAATGAAAGTAACATTGAAGGACGGAAGTAGTAAAGAATACGCTAACGCCATGTCCATCTATGATATCGCTTTGGATATCTCCGAGGGATTGGCCAGAAATGCCTGCGCGGGTGAAGTAGACGGAAAGGTTTGTGATCTTCGAACTACAATTACTACTGATTGTACCTTGAATATATTGACAGCAAACGATCCCGAGGGCTTACGTGTGCTGCGTCATACATGTTCTCACGTTATGGCTGAAGCAGTTAAGAGGATTCGCCCGGATGCAAAGGTTACAATAGGACCTGCTATCGACGAAGGCTTTTATTATGATTTTGATACAGAGCCTTTTTCACGCGAGGACTTGGATGCTATCGAAGCCGAAATGAAAAAGATTATTAAAGAAGGCAACAGACTTGAGAGATTCGAATTATCACGTCAGGAAGCCATTGACTTTATGACAAAGAGAAACGAGCCTTTTAAGGTTGAATTGATTAATGATTTACCTGAAGATGCCGTTATTTCTTTCTATTCTCAGGGTGAAGGATTCACCGATTTGTGTGCGGGACCTCATCTTATGAACACAAAGGGAATCAAGGCATTTAAGCTGACTTCTTCATCCATGGCTTATTGGAGAGGTGATTCCAATAAAGCCAGACTTCAGAGAATTTACGGTTCGGCTTTTGCCAATAAAGAAGATTTGGCAGCATATTTGGCACATCTTGAAGATATTAAGATGCGTGATCACAATAAACTCGGCCGTGACATGAAACTCTTTACCACGGTTGATGTAATCGGCCAGGGATTACCTTTGTTCACTCCCAAGGGAACAAAGATGATAATGAAACTTCAAAGATGGATGGAAGACCTGGAGGATCGTGAATGGGGATATGTTCGTACGCGTACTCCTTTGATGGCGAAGTCCGATCTATATAAGATTTCAGGTCACTGGGATCATTATATGGACGGTATGTTTATCTTGAACGAAGATAAAGAAGACAAAGAGACAATGGCTCTTCGCCCCATGACATGCCCGTTCCAGTACTATGTATATATGAACGAACAGCATTCCTACAGAGATTTACCTTACAGAATGGCTGAGACTTCTACATTGTTCCGTAATGAAGATTCCGGAGAAATGCATGGACTTACACGTGTTCGTCAGTTTACCATTACCGAGGCTCATATTGTTTTGACTCCTCAGCAGGCAGAAGAAGAACTGACCAGATGTATGGAATTGACCAACTACGTAATGAAGACTCTGGGTGTTGCGGATGAAGTAACATACAGATTGTCAAAGTGGGATCCGGCGAATACCGATAAATATTTGGGAGACAATGAATACTGGGAAAATACACAGGGATACCTTCGTAATGTTTTGGTTAAAAACGGCGTTAAGTTTACCGAAGCAGACGGCGAAGCCGCTTTCTACGGACCTAAGATTGATATGCAGGCCAAGAATGTTTACGGTAAAGAAGATACAATGATAACCATCCAGCTTGACTGTGCGTCAGCCGAAAAGTTCGGAATGTATTATATTGACGAAAACGGCAACAAGGCTTTACCTTGGATTATTCACAGAACTTCCATGGGCTGTTATGAAAGAACACTGGCATGGCTTATTGAACATTATGCCGGCAAGTTCCCTACATGGATGTGTGCGGAACAGGTTAGAATCCTGCCTATTTCCGATAAATACAATGATTATGCAGAGCAGATCCGCAAAGAACTGTTCGATGCATATGTTGATGTTACGGTAGATTCAAGATCTGAGAAAATCGGATACAAGATTCGTGAGGCCAGACTTGAAAAGATTCCTTACATGCTTGTAGTAGGTGAAAAGGAAGCTTCCGAAGGTACGGTTTCCGTAAGAAGCCGCTTTGCAGGGGATGAAGGCAGCAAGACATTGGCTGAATTCAAAGCACAGATTCTTGACGAAATTGCCAATAAGACGATTCGCGAAGAAATGCAAGAGGAAAACGCGTGAGGCAGCAAACTATAGACAAAGCGCCACTTTCATTTTCAAAGATATTGATTCTTTGCATAACCGTTATGATGTTTGCGTCATTAATGTTGACCGGATGTCAGAAAAAGGTCATTACCGTTGCTGATGATATACTTAGCAAAGACGGATCCGGAGCGTATCTGGAAATTGCTTCTTTTGAAGTAAAAGATACGAATCAGAACAATCGGGAAGAAATTGGTTCCTGTGCTATTCTGATTCCCGAAGGATATGTTAAATCCCCCGATGTACCGGGCATGTATATCAGCGAAAATGCACCGCTTGATTCATCGAATATTTATTACACGGTGACCGATGCCCAAACGGTCGGTGCCGTAAACGATAATCTGACGGAAAGCGATTATGAGAAATCAATCGAAGGAGCCTTTTTTGAAGAAGGCAAACGTGTTGACATATCTGTAGATTCCTTCGTAAAGGCGGACCTTGAAGGAGTACCTTGTTTTAAGGTGCGTACTCATTATTCGCTGGGCGAGACGGATGTGCAGCAATTGGTTTACATAATTCTAGCAAACAATACGCATGTGATTACGTATTCTCAAGCCGGAGATGATGAACTGCTGGCAGATTTTATGACGGATGAAGGACAGATTCGTCTGATTAAAGAAGTATCGATGTCGGAAGAAGAGAAATAGAAAATATTTATTGACAACCCGGCATATTAATGTTAACCTATTTAAGGTTTTAATAGTAAAGAAAGCAGAGTATCCACTCTCACCTTACGGCAATTGGGCTTTAAGTGTTAATACTGTTAATCGCTTCTTTTGGAGTGTGTTTACGTATTTAAGTGGATAGTTATGCTATCCACTTTATTTTTTTGAGGAGGGTACAACAATTAGCGATTTAATTAATGAACAGATTAAGGAAAAAGAAGTTCGAGTAATCGGTGAAAACGGTGACCAGCTCGGAATCATGTCTTCCAAGGAGGCTATGGCGCTTGCTTCGGAAGCTGAGTTGGATTTGGTATTAATAGCACCTACAGCAAAACCGCCGGTTTGCAGAATCGTTGATTACGGAAAATACAAATACGAACAGACCCGTCGTGAAAAGGAAGCAAAGAAAAAGCAGCACGTTGTTGAGATTAAGGAAATCAGACTTTCACCCAACATCGATACCAATGATTTAAATACAAAGGTTAATGCAGCAAAGAAATTCCTTTCAAAGGGTGACAGAGTAAAAATCACGCTTCGATTCAGAGGCCGTGAGATGGCTCACATGCAGGCCAGCAAACATATATTGGATGATTTTGCCGAGAGCTGTGCCGATGTAGCTGTGGTTGATAAAGCACCGAAAGTTGAAGGACGTGCGATGACAATGTTTCTTGCAGAGAAAAAGTAATTACTTTTAACTTTGTACAGATAGATTTTTTATTAGGAGGAAATAAGTTATGCCCAAAATGAAAACTAACAGATCCGCTGCAAAGCGTTTCAAGGTTACAGGAACAGGAAAGTTAAAGAGAAATAAGGCTTATAAGCAGCATATTTTAACAAAGAAATCAACAAAGAGAAAGAGAAATCTTCGTCAGAGCGCTGTAACGGATGCTACAAACGAGAAGAATATGAAGAAGATTATGCCTTATCTTTAAGAATAGGCAACAGCGATTTGAAGGAGGAAATATAAAATGGCAAGAATTAAAGGTGGCTTGAATGCCAAGAAAAAGCATAATAGAACATTAAAGCTGGCAAAGGGATACAGAGGCGCCAGATCTAACCAATACAGAGTAGCTAAGCAGTCTGTTATGAGAGCTTTGGCTTCTTCTTATGCAGGACGTAAGGAGAGAAAGCGTCAGATGAGACAGTTATGGATTGCACGTATCAATGCAGCTGCAAGACTTAACGGACTTTCATACAGCAAGTTCATGTATGGACTTAAGCTGGCTGAAATCGATCTTAACAGAAAGATGCTTGCTGAAATGGCAGTTAACGATGCAGAAGGATTTGCATCTTTGGCAGAAATTGCTAAGTCTAAGATTGCTTAATTATTTTTGAAAAAGCTCCACATAGGTGGAGCTTTTTTGATTTTAAGGAGAATTATTCATGGAAAAGTATCTGGAATATTTTTATGAAATATCATCAATTCCGCATGGTTCCGGGAATACGGCTCTGATTTCGGACTATCTGAAGAATTTCGCAATTGATCACGGATATTACTTCAGGCAGGATGAAATGGGTAATGTCGTAATCAAGCGTCCGGCTTATCCGGGGTATGAAGAACGTGAACCCGTTATTCTGCAAGGCCATATGGATATGGTAGCCGTAAAGGATAACGATACAGATAAAGATATGAAGGCAGAAGGCCTTGATTTATTTATCGACGGTGATTATCTCCGGGCCAAAGGAACCTCTTTGGGCGGAGACGACGGAATAGCCGTTGCGTATATTTTGACCATTCTTGACGGAGATTATCCCTCCCCCGAGATTCAGGCAATCATTACCGTTGACGAAGAAACAGGTATGCTCGGTGCTACCGCATTTGAGCCCACAGAAATTACCGCAAAACGAATGATCAATATAGATCACGAAGAAGAGGACAGCTTTATAGCAGGATGCGCAGGCGGAGTTAGAGTTAACATAACTATGCCGGTTGAGAAAGAGATATTGCATGGAAAAGTCTTTGATATTAAGGCTTCCGGACTGAAGGGCGGCCACTCAGGAGTTGACATAAATAAGGGACGCGGAAATGCCGTTAAGATACTGGATGATGAGTTATGTAAACTTCACGAAAAGATTCCGTTTAGAATTATTGAATTTAACGGTGGTGTGGCCGATAATGTAATTCCGAATGAAGCCGTTGCAAAGATTATGTTAACCGATGAAAATAATAATTCCATTTTTGAAAAAGAGATAACCAAGCTTAACGGAATGGATTTCTATTTCGGAAACGAAACGAATTACGATATGGGAATGATTTCGGTCACAACCAAGAATGAAGATGAAATGATAGTTTTGTCCGAAAAATCCACGGAAGATATTCTTTCGCTTATCGGGAAACTGCCTTCGGGAGTTATTGCATATTCCGAAGCCAATCCCGAGTTCGTGGAAACTTCCGTCAATTTGGGCGCGGTCAGATCAAATGAAGATGATATATTAATTACATTGTTGCCCAGAAGTTCAGAGGATATGGCCAAGAATTCTCTGGTTATGGATTTTATTAAAGCAGCTCGGGAATTCAATGCCTCGTATGAACTTATCGGTGACTATCCGGGGTGGAAGTACCAGAGTGATTCATCACTAAGGAATACCATGATTTCCGTATATGAAGAGATGAATGGGAAAAAACCGGAGGTTATGGTGATTCACGCAGGATTGGAATGTGGCATATTCTGTGGCAAAATCGAAGGTTTGGATGTGGTTGCTTTCGGACCGGAGATTGAAGATATTCATTCCGTGAATGAACGATTGAGCCTTGCAAGTGCCAAGAGAATGTTTGATTTTTTGGCTGAGGTACTAAAAAGATTGTAATTCGTGACTTTTTCGGATATAATATAGCCTAATGAAGTACGTGTATACAATATATCAGGGTAAGGAGATATTATGAGTACAATTAATTTTTGTATTATGGCTGCAATAGTAGTCTATTTGATTATTATGGTCCTGATCGGAGTGGTATCAAGTAAAGGACAATCCGATTCTAAGGATTTCTACCTGGGCGGTCGAAAGATGGGGCCTATCGTTACGGCAATGTCCGCCGAAGCTTCGGACATGTCAAGTTATTTGTTGATGGGACTTCCCGGACTTGCTTACTTAACGGGTATATGTGATGTAGGCTGGACGGTTATCGGACTGGCTGCCGGAACATATTTGAACTGGTTGTTTGTTGCCAAGAGGTTAAGAAGATATTCAAGCAACATCAATGCAATCACAGTTCCCGAGTTTTTCTCAAAGAGATTCCATGACGATAAGAATATTCTTTCGGGTATAGCCGGATTGGTTATCATCGTATTCTTTATTCCTTATACGGCATCAGGATTCTCTGCTTGCGGAAAGTTGTTCAATTCCCTCTTCGGGGTTAACTATCATGTAGCAATGGTTATTTCAGCCGCTATCATCCTGATTTATACGGTTATGGGCGGATTTAAGGCTGTTTCTACCACTGACCTTATTCAAAGTATTGTTATGACCATAGCTTTACTTATCGTAATAGCCTTTGGTGTAAATATCGCAGGAGGCTGGGAGAGCGTTATAGCAAATGCCAGAGAGTTGCCCGGATACCTCGATATGAATGCCATGTATAATGTTGAAACGGGAGCAGCCGATAATTACGGCGGTATAATTACCATTATTTCAACAATGGCTTGGGGACTCGGATACTTCGGTATGCCTCATATCCTTCTTAGATTTATGGCTATCGAAAATGAAGAAAAATTAACTCTTTCAAGAAGAGTTGCTTCTATCTGGGTAGTTATAGCAATGGCCATCGCAGTATTAATCGGTATCGTTGGCTTGGGCATGACAAACGCAGGTGCTATCGAATACCTCAATACTACAGCTTCTTCTGAAACCATTATTGTTAAGATTGCAGGACTGCTGTCACAGAACGGTATCCTTGCCGCTGTTATCGCAGGTATTATTTTGGCAGGTATTCTGGCAGCTACAATGTCTACCGCAGACTCTCAGATGCTGGCTGCTTCTTCATCTTTCTCACAGAATATCGTATGTGAATTCTTCGGAAAGAAGCTTACGGATAAGCAGAATATTCTTTTCGCCAGATTAACTATCGTAGGAATCAGTATTATTGCTCTGTTCCTGGCTATTAATCCCGAGTCTTCGGTATTTAAGATCGTATCGTTCGCATGGGCAGGTTTCGGCGGAGCATTCGGTGCTGTTATGCTTCTTGCGCTTTTCTGGAAGAGAGCAAACAAGGCCGGCGCTTTGGCAGGAATGATTTCCGGCGGTGCCATGGTATTTATTTGGAAATTCCTAATTAAGCCTATGGGCGGCATATTTGGAATATATGAATTGCTTCCCGCTTTCATCGTTTCATTGATCTTTACTGTAGTAGTAAGCCTTCTTACAAAGGCTCCCGATGATTCGATTGTCGCAGAGTTTGAAAAGGCAGCTGCCAAGAAGAATTAAGATATATTAAGAAGAACCGGTATTTGATATGAAAAACGGTGTTCGTGTGTTCTTTACGGTACTTCTGTGGATTTTATTCCTGGGAGTTTTAGGGATGATTGTTTATTTATCCTTCCAAAACGGTGAAGACGCAAAGGCTTTGGGCAAAGATTATATACAGGTTTTGGCTGAAAGGTATTATGAAACCGAAGACATCCCCGCAGAGGTGATGACAGAGTTTACGTATAAACTGAGACAGCTGGGCAGAATCGGAATATTCTTTGCGTTAGGAATATTGGGAACGTCATGTATTCATGCTTCGTTCTATAGAATCAACTGGATACTGAGAACTATAATATCACTCGTTATGCTATTGGCGGTGGCCGTATTTACGGAAAAGTATAAGGTATATCTGCCGACGAGACATTTCAGTGAAGATGAAATGATTCTAAGCATAGCAGGTGCGGTATTCGGATTTGTAATCATATCAATAATAACACTGGTTATGTCTATTGTTAAACTAATTAAAAAAGCTTCGGGACGTTAATCCCGAAGCTTTTCTTATTCACACGGGCCCGTAAGGGAATTAGCTACTTCGCAGCACGGGCCCGGCGAGACGAGTGGGAGGAAATAAATCTCCTCCCACTCGATTATTACCGGTTTACTTATTTTCTCTGTATTTCTCTTCACAATATTTGCATCTGTATATTTCTTTTTCCTCATCCGAAAGAACGAATATGTGAGGAAGTTCCTGCTCGATTGAAGTAATGCATCTGGGGTTCTTGCAGTAGATTATGTTTGTAATCTGCTTGGGCAGTGATAATTCTCTTTTATCTACGATTTCTCCGTCTTTAATTACATTAACGGTGATGTTATGATCTATAAATGCCAGAACGTCCAAATCCAGCAGGTTGATGTCACATTCTACTTTCAGAATATCTTTCTTTCCCATTTTGTTTGATTTGGCGTTTCGGATGATTGCTACGGTGCAATCCATTTTATCCAAACCCAGATGATGGTATATCTGCATGCTTTTTCCTGCTTTTATATGATCCAGAACAAAGCCTTCTTCGATTTTTCCTATGTTAAGCATGGTTTTCTCCTTTCTAGTTAAGCTCGAGCAAGGTAAGTATCAGTGCCATTCTGACGTAGACACCGTATTGAACCTGCTTGAAATATGCTGCACGCGGATCGTTGTCGACTTCAACGGAGATTTCGTTAACTCTGGGAAGGGGATGCAGTACCAACATATCCTTTTTTGCGAGAGCCATTTTAGCAGTATCAAGTATGTAAAAATCTTTTAATCTGACGTAATCTTCTTCATTAAAGAAACGTTCGCGCTGAACTCTGGTCATATAGAGAAAATCAAGCTCGGACATTACTTCATCGAGGCTAATAACTTCCTTGTATTCGATGTTGTTATCCACCAACTTATCTGTAATATAGTCGGGAACTTTAAGTTCGGGAGGGGAGATAAACACGAATTTGATTCCTTCGTATCTGATTAAGGCGTTTATCAGGGAGTGAACGGTACGGCCGAACTTCAAGTCGCCGCAAAGACCTATGGTAAAGTTTTTAATCTCTCCTTTTAATGAACGTATGGTCAAAAGGTCTGTCAGAGTCTGTGTAGGATGCTGATGACCACCGTCACCGGCGTTGATTACGGGAATCGAAGATTTTCCGGCTGCAACCATGGGAGCACCTTCTTTGGGATGACGCATGGCACATATATCGGCAAAGCATGAAATTACGCGAATGGTATCCGATACGCTTTCACCTTTTGCGGCCGAAGACGAATTGGCATCGGAAAAGCCGATAACCGAACCGCCTAAATTAAGCATAGCGCTTTCGAACGACAGTCTTGTACGTGTGCTGGGCTCGTAAAAACATGTAGCCAGCTTTTTACCTGCACATTTTTGCGAGTATTTTTCCATGTTGTTTTCGATGTCGTTTGCGAGCTTGAACAGTTCCTCCAACTCATCAACCGAAAAATCGAGTGGACTCATTAAGTGTCTCATAATATTCCTCCCATAAGATAATAAAATGGGACGAGTAAAAACTCGTCCCTAAAAATCACTTTATCGTTAATAAATCATTTACATCCTTACGTTTCGGAGCAACGGGTGTTTCATCGGGGTAACCAACGGGAATAAGACATCCTACTTCTTCCGTTTCGGGAATATCAAGTAACGAAGCAACAACGCTATCATCGAAAATACCCATTATAACGGTACCCAATCCTTTGTCCCAGGCAGCCAAAGTAAATGACTGAGTGGAAATGCCGGCATCGAAATACTGCCAGCCGGTTTCCTTATTAGTGGAAAAACTACCGTCACGTTCGAAACCGGATCTGTTTTTAACAAAAGTAACAACCATCAACAGAGGAGCTTCTTTGATAATATCTCCGTTATGCGCATATGCATGTGTCGCTTCAAGTGCTACTTTATCCTTTAATTCACCGGTGACTGCGTAGTAACGTGCAATCTGTGAATGCTTCCAGGAAGGTGAATAAGAAGCCGTTTCAACCAATTCTTTAACCAAATCGATATCTACGGGGGTATCTTTGAACTTACGAACACTTCGTCTTGTTTTAATACAATCTTTTGCTTCCATCATGTACCTCCTAAACACATTTTGAATATAATATCAAAGTTTCCATATGGTTGCAATACAAACTTATTCCAAAGAATACAAAATTTTTATATACAAGTTAGTTCATGTTGTTTATACTGATTGGTGTTTGGATTTAGTCAATAGGAAATCAGGGATTATGATAAAAACGATTACATTGGGACTTAATAACATACGTTATCTATGCGAAAAACTCAATAATCCACAGGATAAATTACGATTTATTCACATAGCCGGGACCAACGGCAAAGGCTCCGTCGGTGCATACATTTCGTCCATCCTGAAGGAGGCAGGCTGTAAAGTCGGTGTCTATTCATCGCCTGCTGTATTCAATCCTAATGAGATTATTCGAATTAACTCTCGACCGATTTCCAAAGCCGACATGGAACGAATAATGAAGGAAGTAAATGATGCCTGTGAGCAGATGACTTCCGAGGGATTGTCGGAACCATCTCAATTTGAGAAAGAAACCGCAGCGGCCTTTTTGTTTTTTGCAGAAAAAGAATGTGATATTGCAGTTTTGGAATGCGGTATGGGAGGCCTGACGGATGCTACCAATATAGTAAAGAATACTTTGGTCAGCGTATTTACGTCCATCGGCCTTGATCATATGCAGTATCTGGGAGATACCGTAGACAAAATAACTTCGGTTAAAGCCGGAATCATAAAGAAGGGATGTCGTGTTGTTACGACGGCTGACAATCTGAAGGAAGCTTTGGATGTAATCATTTCGAAAGCAAACGAATATGGTTGCGAAGTTGACATAACAAAGAACGACAAAAAGCTCTCTCCATATATTCTGCTTCGGGGAGAACATCAAATTCAGAATGCTTCAATTGCTGTTGCAGCGGTTAAAGCACTTCCGAAAGAGTTCACGGTAAGTGACAAGGATATCCAAAAAGGTTTACATAATGCAAAATGGCCGGGCAGATTTGAACTTATTTCGAATAAGCCGGATATAGTAATAGACGGAGCACATAACCCGGATGCGGCCAATAAGCTGGCCGCTGCATTAAAGAAGTATTATTCCGGACGAAAACTCTATTTTATAGTCGGAATGCTCTGTGACAAAGATCATGACGAGGTAATGAGAATAACAGCACCTATGGCAGAGCAGATACTGACGGTATCAACTTTTGGTCAACGAGGACTGTCCGCTGTGGATATGGCTCAAAGTGCCATGAAGTTCAGCAATAACGTAACGTCAATCGGCGGAATAGAAGAAGCCCTGGATATGGCACTTTTGATGGCCGGGAAGAAAGATGTAATAGTAGTATTCGGAACGCTTTCTTTCTTAAAGGAGGTTAAGGCTTGGATAAAACGGAAAGATATGAAAAAATAATTCATAATGAAGTTTACATAACTCACATCAGAAAGACCGAAGAGTATGAATCGGACAGACCTTTCGGACATCATGACATGAGTCATTTTCTGGATGTGGCGCGAGTAGGTATGCTGATAAACCTGACGGAAAATTACGGACTTCAAAAAGACATGATATATGCCGCTGCATTGCTTCATGATGTCGGACGTGATGTTCAGTATGAGTTTGGCACCCCGCATGATGAAGCCTCGGTAGAACTGGCCCGTGAAATTCTGAAGGATACCGATTATTCACCTTCGGAATGTGAAGAGATTATCGAAGCTATCGGCAATCACAGAAAGGCCGGAATCAGAGAAGAAAAGTCACTTTCCGGATTGATATACAGAGCCGATAAAGAATCAAGACCGTGCTACTTTTGCAAGGCATTTGATGAATGTAATTGGAAAAGCGACAAAAAGAATGAACATTTGGTATGGTGAGCACGCCATGTGAAATAGTGCAGATTTCGGATGAAAACTAAGATAATGGGAATTCTGAATATTACTCCGGATTCATTTTCGGATAATATCAGACTCTATGAAGACAACAAACATAATATAGATGCCATATTGAATAAGGCAGAAGAGATGATCCAAAGCGGCGCGGACATTATCGACATCGGAGGAGAGTCAACGAGACCCGGGGCCCTCGAGGTAGATGCGGACGAAGAGATGAATCGAGTGCTTCCCGCAATTGAAATATTAAAGAGCCATTTTGATGTGACGATATCGCTCGATACATATAAAGCAGATATTGCATTAGAAGGAATTAAGGCAGGGGTCGATATTATTAACGATGTCAGTATGCTGCAGGATTACAAAATGACGGATGTACTCGCAAAATCGCAGGTTAAATATATACTGACGCACAATCACGAGAATTATGTAAACCTATCGGAGGAACTTTTCAAAGCAGCCGGAAAACTGATTCAAAGCGGAATAGATCGCAGACGAATTATATTGGATCCCGGTATTGGATTTAATAAATCAAATGAAGAGAATATTCGTGAAGTAAAGAATATCGTTGAGTTATGTAAACTTGAGTTTCCGGTTATTCTGGGAATATCAAACAAATCTGTTATTGGAAATATTTTGAACCTTCCGATTAATGAAAGACTGGAAGGAACGATTGCACTGAATTTGTACGGAGTAATGAACGGAGTATCAATTCTTCGTGTGCATGATGTAAAAGCAAATGTGCGTGCCGTGAAAATGTTGGAGGCTGTTATTTATGGATAGGGATTGTATCAAAATCGAAGGGCTTAAGGTATTTGCCCGCCATGGTGTCTATGACGAAGAAAAGAAGAACGGACAATATTTCTATATAGATGCGGAAATGTATTTAAGTTTACATAATGCAGGAGCTTCGGATGAATTGTCACAAACTGTTAACTATGCGGAAGTTGCCGGATTCATATTATGCTTTGTGACCGAAAACAGATTTGATCTTATAGAAAGACTTGCTGAAAAGCTGGCGGAAGAAATCCTTTTGAAGTATCAAAAAGTTGATGAAGTCAGAATCTGTGTTCATAAACCCAATGCTCCGATAATCGCTGAATTCAAGGATGTATCAGTTAACATAACTAGAAAATGGCACACGGTATTTTTGAGTGTGGGATCCAATATGGGCGACAAGGAAGTTAACATAAACAATGCATTATGTAAACTCAAACAAAACAGTCGCATCAAGGATGTACGCGAATCAAAGAGAATTATTACGAAGCCTTACGGAGGAGTTGCTCAGGATGACTTCTTAAATCTGGCAGTAGGACTAAAAAC
The DNA here is from genome assembly GCA_045640905.1 of Lachnospiraceae bacterium. GTDB lineage: Bacteria > Bacillota > Clostridia > Lachnospirales > Lachnospiraceae > JAILLW01. Next base: position 3,026 of record JAZUFW010000093.1, on the reverse strand, counting down.
TCTGTATTATCCGGAAGAACTCCTTAATTATTTACATGAACTTGAAAGTGAAGCAGGAAGGGAGCGAATTGTTCATTGGGGTCCCCGAACGTTGGATCTTGATATAGTATTTTATGATGATTTAGTTATGTCAACTGATGAACTGACGATTCCTCATGCAGATATGTCAAACCGGGAGTTTGTCCTGGAACCGTTAATGGAACTTTGCCCGAATTATGTTAACCAACAACTCGGGCTGTCGGTACGTGAAATGTACGAAAGATTGAAGAAGTAAGCTTGATATGAAGAATACAGAATCCGCAAAGAAGAGAATACTTATTATCGGAACCGGCGGGACTATAGCCGGAATCGGGGAAGATGATAATTACAAAAGCGGTGCGACCGATATTGGTGATTTGGTTCGAAATCTGACAGAAGATGCGGCCGATTCGAACAGCAGATTGTGTGAAAAAGTTCACTCTAGTTTACATAACAAAGGTGTTATTAACAAAACAGATGTTATTCTTGAAAAGGTTGACATAACAACGATTAATGCTTTTAATTTGAACTCAGATGATGTGACGTCAAAGGAATTGATTGCCCTGCGAAGGATGATTGATTCTTACGGAAAAACATATGAAGGTATAATCATTACGCACGGAACAGATACTCTGGAAGAGAGTGCTTTCTTTTTATCATTAACGCATTCCGATTGCTGCCCTGTTATAATAACATGCGCTATGTATCCTGCAAATTCACCCAAAAGTGACGGACCTGATAATATTCTTTTTTCGCTTAACACCATGTGCGATTTGATTGATCAAGGGAGAAAGCAGGACGTATTTGTTTGCTTTAATCGCATGGCGATTAAAGCTGATTCATGCCGAAAGATATATGCCGGCGGTGAATTTGTTTTTTCACCGTGCGAGAATAGTCCCGCAAAGATGACGTCGTATTTTCATCATTATGATATTGCGGAAGCTGTTTCTGAATTGCCGAAAGTGCCGATTATTTGGTTTTATATGGATGCGGATTCGAATTTGATTGATTATTATGTAAACCAAGAAGTAAAAGGTTTTGTTATAGCCGGAGCGGGAGCCGGAGAGATGAGCATTGATTTTCTTAAGAAGATTTCGGAGTACTCAAAGCAGGGTATTGTTTTTGTGCGTTCTTCCAAAATAAATAATGCTCCCGTTAATAATACCGAGAGCATGTCTGAAAACACTGTAAATGCGGGGAATTTGTCGCCCGAAAAAGCAGCAATGTTGTTGAGATTACATCTGATGTCTGACTACTAAGTATTCGTCTCCGGGTACATAGTAGGGGCAGTCTTCAAACGAACATGAAATAAATTTGGCCATTTCGTCTTCGTCGAGATCCATTTCACATGTATATTCTTCGTAATCCTCATCGTAGGTGTAATAAGTACATTCGTCACATCTCATATATTTTCTCCGTTTATTCTTTAAGAACAGCCATCATTGCCAGTGCGAAAGGTTCGACATTTACAGGACCGGATACACTTGTATGATAAATTGTTGTATCGTCACCGTACATTTTGAAATAAGCATATTGGCTGGTTAAGTTTATGCTATTGTAGATACCTTCGCTGACCACTTCACTTGACGAACCGTCCAGGGTTACTCTTTTCAGCGCATATCCGTCGTTTACCTTTTGATAATATACATACATATCTCCGACGTTAAATGAATCCACGGAATCATTAGTCAGTACTTCAACATTTCCGCCGCTTAAGTTTAAGCGGCACAGGCGCAAATTGTTGTCGGTATCCATGTAATAGACATAGCCGTCTTTTAAAATCGGATTCCAGACGTTGCCCGAATACAAAGTAGAAACCTGACCGGTTTGAGGATTTAACATATATAGATAATGATCTTTGCCCTGCCCACCGAAATAAATCTGACCGTTTTCAGCACTTGCCGGATTAATAATTTCATCGGACAGGAGCTTCTTGTCGGATTTATCGGTATTTATGGAATACAGCTTTGTGTATTCTTTATTGTTGTAGCGTTGGTAAACAATCTGATTTCCGATTAGCTGCATGGCAGTTACGCCGGCTTTGTCGAGACATACATTGTTCTTGCCGTTAGTTTTGCTGCGATACAGGCCAAAGGTTTTAATGACATAGCCCAGACCTGTTCCGCCGTTAGAGGTGTCCATGTAGTAATACAAAAAATCACCTGCCGCGCAAATGTATTTTGAATTGGAAGTATTTACCTTTTGAATTTTGGATTCATCGGGTTTCATCGAATAAATACACCCGTTATCATATGGATTCGAAAAGTAAACCGTTCCGTTACTTTCGCAGAACAGACCACCGTTATTAAGGTTGCCCGCGGTATTGCCGATTGTAGAAGGCGGATTGGCCGGAACTTTGTGGCCTCTGAAATTCATAACAACTGATATTATAATAGCTGCACCTACAATGACCAGCATTATTATGAGCTTTATATTTTTTTTCATAAAACCCCTTTCTTAATGGAATATTTGATGCAAATATACTACAATACAATAAGAGTTTGTTACTATTCACAGTCCTCCACTACATTCGCAATCATCGCGTTACGTGCTTCAAAGCTTGCATCGCAAGCGGATTGTTCATGTAGTTGAGTTCCTGCTTCGCAGGCTTGATATATGAGCAATACCTGCCTCTTGCATGCAAGCATGACGATACAGGCATTGCTCATATATCAGCTGCGAATAGTAACATGGTAATATATATATCGTCCATTTTTACCTAAAAGTCAAGACATGATGATTTTTTTTGGTAAATGTGATAAAATAGACTATCGTCGCTGATATAAAGCGATGTTATGATTTGTGATTTTGGAGGGGATATGAGCCGTAAAATAGCAATACTTATCAGCACATGGAACAATACTTTTCTGCATGAACTTTTGTCGGGTATCGAAAAAAGGGCAGGAGAGGATTTGGAATTATATATATTCAACGCCTACGATGAGGCGATGGAATCCATATTTTATCTGAAAGAGAAAGAGATTTTTTCTCTTCCTGTCTTTGAACAA
>JAZUFW010000092.1:0-4989 GCA_045640905.1 Lachnospiraceae bacterium | reverse complement strand
TCCTACTGTCTTGAATATACAGTAGCATATTTTTGATGGCTTCGCTACTGCATTCGGTGCCTTTTGTATTGAAGTAAAGAAATGTTAATCCATCATCGTATGGAAGGTTTGGCAATTCCTTACAATGATTCCTAAAGGTATATACCATCTGTCCTTTTCCAAAGATATCAAAGTTTGTAATGGTGATGACATAGAGGTTCGGGACCTTGGAAAAATCCGTCAGACCACTTTCAACATGATGGCCGTCAATTTTGGCCTGATAATAGCGACTGTGCCTCGGAAAATTAAGATCGTTCTGCTTGTGTGGCTCGATATCGTAGAGATTGGCAACATTTCCGTTTTCCATTTCTGTTACTTCTACATCCAGTCTGACACCTCTTAAATCAGTATCATCACCGGGCAGTATTTGCTGTCCGTGAACAATGATATCGTTGATTTCCTTTTCGAGAAGTACCGAAAGGATAATTTTCAAACATGGAACTGCATATTTATCGTCTGTCGCCAAGACGGTAAACAGCAGATCATCAATCAGACTAAGTTCTCCGATTTTTCTTTTACAATAGTTTCTTAGTTTGTTTTCTTCGTTTTCCAATAATTTTCCTCCTTGTTGTGCTGTAGATTCTGCATATAAAGATTACAAAAATGCGTGCAGTGGGGACACGAAAAGACAGAAAGACCATATGTAGAAATCCGATTAATAAGTTTCCTGTGAATGTTTGACGAAATGTCATGAGAGCCGGATGGCTCAAGATTCACTTGATGAAAGAAAAGATATCAAAAATACCGGAAAAAGGCAAGACTGATTTCTTGATTTATTCGCGGGCGAAGAGGCTTGTATCCTAAAGGAAGTGGAATAGCTGGAATAGGATACGCGGATGAGGTGAACGGTATCCTAAAGTGGGTCGATAGGCAAAAATAGGATACAGGATAGCCAAAGAGATGCTACAAATCCCGTTAAGAGTGCTAGCAAGCAAGAAAATATTCGGATTTATTGCTTTGCATCAATACAGACTGTAAAAACTCGTGTATTTGTGGTAAAATCATAAGGTTAATAAGTACGAAAACGGAGATGATATTATGAGTTATAGAGATGTTAAATTTGATGAAGGAAGTGTATTCCTGGTAACGGGCGGTGCCGGATTTATCGGCTCCAATATTTGCGAAGCGCTCATCAACATGGGATATACCGTCAGATGTCTTGATAATCTGTCTACAGGAAAAAAGGAGAACATTGAGCATCTTCTTGATAATCCGAAGTTTACATTCCTTGAACAGGATATCAGAGATTTAGACGGCGATTTGGAAGCTACCAAAGGTGTAGATTTTGTTTTGAATGAGGCTGCTTGGGGATCGGTTCCCAGATCAATTGAAATGCCTCTTTTATATGAAGAAATCAATATTCGCGGAACCCTTAACATGATGGAGGCTTCACGTCAAAACGGTGTAAAGAAGTTTGTTTATGCATCGTCTTCGTCAGTATATGGGGATCATCCTGTTCTTCCCAAAAAGGAAGGTGCTGAGGGTAAGTTATTAAGCCCCTATGCTTTGACCAAAAGATGTGATGAAGAATACGGCAGACTGTATAAGGTACTTTACGGATTGGATACATACGGATTGAGATATTTCAATGTTTTCGGCAGAAGACAGGATCCTAACGGAATGTATGCCGCTGTTATTCCCAAATTTATTAAGCAGCTTAAAAACGGTGAAGTTCCTACCATAAACGGTGACGGAAAGCAGTCAAGAGACTTTACTTATATTGACAATGTTATCGAAGCCAATTTAAAGGCGTGTCTGGCATCTTCCGATGCTGCAGGTGAGGCCTTTAACATCGGAGCAGGCGGCAGAGAGTTCCTGATAGATGTTTATTACGATATTTGTAAAGCTCTCGGAATGGATGTAGAACCCAACTTCGGACCGCCGAGAAAGGGAGATATCAGAGATTCCAATGCGGACATTTCCAAAGCCAGAGAACTGCTTGGATATGATCCGGAATTTGACTTTGCAAAGGGAATTAACCTTGCTATTGATTGGTACAAGGAAAACTTATAAATGAGTAAGATATTGTTTCATCTGAATACATTGGCTCAGGGCGGCGCAGAGAGGGTAGTCAGTAACCTCTCTAATGAATTTGCAAAGAGCAATGATGAAATAATAGTAGCTACGGAATGGGCAGAGGATAATGAATTTGCCTTGGATCCGAGAGTAAAGAGAATACATGTAGGCCTTAGAGAATCTGACGAGGGAAAAAGCAGATTAACTAAGGCTTATTTGCGATTTAAGTACTTAAGGGACTGCGTCAAGGAAGAAAAGCCGGACGTAGTAATTGCGTTTGCCCAAAAGGCTATATACAGAGCCGGTTTTGCGTTAAAGGGTATTAGGGTTCCCTTGATTGTATGTGTTCGAACTGATCCGGTTTCCCACTATGACAGGCCGTCTGATAAACTGATTTTACCGCTGATAAATCAAAGAGCGGACGGAGCCGTATTTCAAACGACAGGACAAAGAGACTTCTTTTGCAAGCACTGGCAGGATGTTTCGACCATTATTCTAAATCCTGTCAATGAAAAATACCGTTTGGAAAAACCGGCGGCAGAATACATGCCCAAAACGAAGACGGTTGTACAACATGCTCGATTGGTAGATTTCAAAAATCAGCCAATGTTAATAGATGCTTTTATGAAAGTGCATAAAAAGTACCCTGAGTATGATTTGAAAATATACGGCCCGGATTCTTTTGACGGAACAAAGGAAATATTGGAAGCACAGATTGCTGCCTATAAAGCAAATGATTTCATTCATTTGATGGGCGGCTCGGATGAACTTGAAAAGGAAGTTCCAAAGGCCCAAATCTATGCCTTTTCTTCGGATTGGGAAGGGTTGCCGAATACATTGCTTGAAGCGATGGTTATGGGAATGCCCATTGTTGCTACGGACTGTCCGTGCGGCGGACCGCAAACAATAATGAAAGACGGTGTTTCCGGATTGCTGGTGCCGATAAAGGACCCCGAGAAGATGGCGGAAGGCATCATATACCTTATAGAGCATCCCGAAAAAGCCTTGGAATTCGGCAAAGAAGCTTCCAAAATATACGATGAAACCAATTCGCCTGCAATAGTAAAAAAATGGCGTGATTATATTGAAAATGTTATGGAAAAATACAATGGGTGATACCAATGAAAATAGCAATCAGACTTGACGACATATGTGAAGATATGGATTGGGGCAAATTCCTTAGATTCAAGGAATTGCTTGATAAAAAGGGAATAAAGCCATTGATAGGGATAGTGCCTGATTGCCAAGATCCGAAATTGCAGTTTGATAACGAGGAAAATAAATCAAAAATGCCGGAAGATTACTGGGAATATATCAAATCTCTCGGCAAAGAAGGCTATACACTCGCGATGCACGGCGTAACGCATGTGTATAAGACCGAATGTGCCGGCAATTTTCCGATGAATGATTTTTCGGAATTTGCGGGACTTCCGTATGAAGAGCAGTATGAAGCCATAAAGCGAGGCAAAGAGATCTTACAGTCTCACGGTATTGAAACGAGCATTTTTATGCCCCCGGGACACACTTATGATGATAATACAGTTAGGGCGCTTAAAGAAAACGGCTTTGATGTCATTACGGATGCTTTTTTGAAGGAACCCTGTATAGATGACGGAATGAAGTACTATCCTATTTCTTTTATGCAAAAGTTGTCGATTCTTAGAGCAAAGAAACCGGGATTTACAGTGTTCGTGGTTCATACGTCGATGATGAATGATTCGGATTTTGCCAAGTATGAAGGCTATTTTAGTAATCCTGAACTGGAGTTTGCGGATTACAGTCAATTAAATGAAATGGCGAGCGTAAAACGAACAAAGGGAATAATCACTCGGGAGAAGAACTTAGTCAGAATAAAGAAGCTGCTTAGGAAAGTGGTCGGAATATAAATGATCAGAGTTTTGCATGTGCTGGGACAATTGAACATTGGCGGTGCCGAAAGCCGAATAATGGATTTGTATAGACATATAGATCGTGAAAATGTTCAGTTCGATTTCGCGGTTCATGGCGACACAATAGGTTTTTTTGAACCCGAAATAGAAAAACTCGGCGGAAAAATATATCATCTTCCGAGATTTAAGGCATTCAATTATTTTGCGTACAAAAAAGCGTGGACGCATTTTTTTGCAGAGCATAAAGGTGAATTTGAAGTTGTTCAGGGACATATGACCAGTACGGCCTCAATATATTTGCCGATTGCCAAGAAAATCGGTTGTGTGAATAAAACAATAGCGCATGTCCGCTCAGCAGGGACGGACCCCGGCCTAAAGGGTGCTTTGACCAGGTTTTTACGTAGGAATCTATCTCAAAAGGCTGATTACCTATTTATGTGTTCAAAGATTGCAGGAATCAGTGCTTTTGGAGCAAAAGCGGTAGATGAAGGCAAATGTACATTTATTCCGAACGCGATTGATGTTCCGAAATTCCTGTATAATGAAGAAGAAAGAGCAAATGTCAGGAAAGAACTCGGCATAGAGAACAAGGTAGTCTTGGGACATGTAGGCAGATTTCACTATGCAAAGAATCATGAGTTCCTGCTTAATGTGTTTGCCAAGATGATACAGATATCCGGAAAAGATGAATCCAATCTCGTATTGTTGCTCGTGGGCGAGGGACCGAGAATGGATGAGATGAAAAAAATGTCCGAAGAACTCGGAATTACAAATCAAGTGTTATTTATAGGTAATAAATCAGACGTTTCCAGATACTATCAGGCCCTGGATTTATTCCTGTATCCTTCACGATATGAGGGAATGCCGGGAACAATAGTCGAGGCTCAAAGCGCTGCGCTTCCTATCCTGATGTCCGATACCATATGCGATGAAGTCGTTGCTACGGATTTGATTAAGACACTGTCCATAAGCGAAGATGATGCGACGGACATATGGGTCAAAGAAGCGATAAACCTGATAGCACAGGGCTTCGACGGACGAAACA
>JAZUFW010000091.1:0-26469 GCA_045640905.1 Lachnospiraceae bacterium | reverse complement strand
GCAGATAAGAAGATAACATTCTTAGCAGCAGGTGCACTAGAAATAGGAGTAACAATCTTTTCAATGTGATTGATTGGATAAGAAACACGTGTATTTTCTGTTACACTCTTATCATCGAAATCGACCTTGCCATCAGCAGCAACTGTAACGTTCTCAAGGAGAGCGTTTCTCTTGATTGCGTTGAAGATATCGGGTTCTGATTCTTTATCAAGACCGATAACCTTAGCGTAGCAACCACCTTCGAAGTTAAATACGCCGTTGTCATCCCAACCGTGCTCATCATCACCGATAAGCTTTCTCTTAGGATCTGTAGAAAGAGTTGTCTTTCCTGTTCCTGAAAGTCCGAAGAATACTGCTGTATTTTCGCCGTTCATATCTGTATTTGCAGAACAGTGCATAGAAGCGATACCCTTCAAAGGAAGGTAATAGTTCATCATAGAGAACATACCCTTCTTCATTTCACCGCCGTACCATGTATTAATGATAACCTGTTCACGTGATGTTGTATTGAACGCAACACAAGTCTCTGAATTCAAACCTAATTCAGCGTAATTTGTAACCTTAGCCTTTGAAGCATTGTAGATTACGAAATCGGGTTCAAAGTTAGCTAATTCTTCTTCTGAAGGAACGATGAACATGTTCTTTACGAAATGAGCCTGCCATGCAACTTCCATAATGAATCTAACTGCCATTCTGGTATCTTTGTTAGCACCGCAGAATGCATCAACAACAAATAATCTCTTGTCGCATAATTCTTTCTTAGCGATTTCCTTAACCTTTTCCCATACTTCTTCGCTCATGGGATGGTTATCGTTCTTGTACTCATCTGTTGTCCACCAAACAGTGTCCTTAGAATTAGCATCCATAACTATGTACTTATCTTTAGGAGAACGACCTGTGTAAACACCTGTCATAACATTAATGGTGTCAAGTTCAGTCTTCTGACCTACTTCATAGCCTGTTAAGTCTGCTTTTGTTTCTTCTTCATACAACATCTCATATGAAGGATTGTAAACAACTTCAGTAACACCGGTAATACCGTACTTGCTTAAATCGATTTTGCTCATATTTTTACCTCTTTCTTATATTATTATCCGAAACAACAACATTTCGGAATCATTTACTCTTGCGCACCTATGCACGCGACATATATTATTACAAAACCTCAAAGAAAAGTCAATCATTTTGAACTATCGGCTTTAACTGTTTCGATTTCAAAATTAAGCTGAATATTCTCTTCTTTGAATTCTTCCAAGAATTTATCTTTAATTCTGTCAGCTACTTTATCTCCGTTTTCCTCATTGGCATCCATCAAAATAACTACATACTGCGAATAACCGCACTGAGTCGCAACATCGCCTCTTCTTAACGAAGTAGTCACATTCTCTCCGAGCTTAACAATATACGGATTATCTTTTTCAAATAAAGAACCGTCTTCTTTGCTCAATGAAAACAATACAATCTGAACATCCTGATTTTTTCGGTCCATACATCTTGAAACAAATCTGTATATTCGTTTAAAGCCTTCGTACTCTACTTTATATGCACCGCTTTCATCATCATTTTCGGAAATCAATCTCTGAAGTTGCAAAAGATTAATCTTGGTATCTTCAATGAGAGCTTCTTCAATATCGCCCATTGATTCGTAAAAATGGAATCCTCGCTTGCCGTTTTGCTTTACATAGTAAAGAGCCTTATCGGCCATCATATATAGATTCTGGAAGTCAATTGCATCATCGGGTTTGATGGAAACGCCGACCGAAACTGATACTTTAAAGTCAGTAAAATCCGCAATCAAATCAGAAATTTCAAATTCAGAAGTTGCTATTAGCTTTCTGATTAATTCCTTAACTTCTTCACGACCCATATGGGCGTTCAGGAAAATAGCAAATTCATCTCCTCCGAGACGACATATCTTGCCATTGGAACCGATTACTTCTTCAAATACATGAGCCATTTTAACAAGTACGGAGTCTCCGATAACATGGCCGTAGGTATCATTGACTTTTTTGAAATTATCCAAGTCAAGCAGTAAAAAATAGCCCTTTTCGCTTCCGGGACTCATCATGAAATTTTCAAGAGCTTTTCTGGTAGAAAGGTGTGTCAGAGAATCTTTGTTAACAGCCCCCTCCAGTTCCTTCTTTTCCTGAGTAATGGCCATTATTTTATCAACTCTGGTCTTCATTACTTCCGGATCAAAAGGTTTTCTGATAAAATCCATGGCACCCATTTCAAGGCATTTAACCTCTTTTGCCATATCGGATTCAGCCGTTAAAAATACAACGGGTATATTTGCCCACTCAGGATTTTCCTTTAATTTGGCAAAAACCTCATATCCATCCATTTGAGGCATATTGACGTCTAACATAATCAAATCCGGATTCATTTCATTAAGCATCAAAAGCGCCTGCCTGCCGGACTTGGCAGTCGAGACATCATAACTTTGTCTCAAAACCTCTGCCGCACAAATTAAATTTGTAGCGACATCATCGATCATCAAGATCTGTTTCATATTCATTCCCCTTATAGTGTTTGTAAATCAGTTGTTTATTTTAAAGACAAAATGGCTTTTACCGTATCAGCCATATCAGCTTTATCACAAATTCTGTCATGAAGAATAGGTGCGGTACGAATGCTTTCAACCGCTTCGGGAACCTTTACCTTTGATATCTCACTTAATTCATCAACCAGCTTAAACACATCGGTATCATCAGCTTGTCCTTTTATAGCTTTCATAACAGCAGGGGTAAACTTAAACGGTGAAGCAGTCGAAGCTATAACGGTCACTTTATTGTCTCCCGTCTTGGAAACATAATCTTTAAAAACATATGATGCTACAGCCGTATGCGTATCAAGAACATAGCCTGTATTATCATAAACTTCTTTGATTTGCGAAGCTGTATTGTCTTCCGAAGCAAATCCGCCGACGAAAGAACTTAAGTTTTCCTTCATAGAAGCATTAATCTCGTATTTTCCGTCTGCAGACAGCTTATCCATTAAGCTTTTGTTCGAATCGGAATCGCATCCTGCAATCAAATAAATCAATCTTTCAAGATTACTTGAAATCAATATATCCATCGAAGGAGATGACGTTAATTTGAATTCCCTGTTTTTATCATAAATACCGGTTTCGAAAAAGTCATAAAGAACTTTGTTCTCATTCGAAGCACATACAAGTTTGTCAATGGGAAGTCCCATCATCTTTGCATAATATGCTGCCAAAATGTTACCGAAATTACCTGTAGGAACAACTACATTTATCTGTTCGTTTTCGGCAATCTTTCCTTCCGTAAGAAGCATTGCGTAAGCATATACATAATATGCGACCTGCGGGAACAATCTTCCGATATTAATCGAGTTTGCGGATGAAAACTGCATGCCGTTCTTGCCCATTAAGTCCGCAAAATCTTTATCATTAAATATATTCTTTACACCTGTCTGGGCATCGTCAAAATTACCCTTGATTCCTACCACAAAAGTATTGGCACCTTTTTGTGTAAGCATCTGCTTTTCCTGAATTTTGCTGACACCGTCTTTGGGATAAAATACTATAATTTTTGTTCCCGGTACATTGGCAAAACCTTCAAGAGCTGCTTTTCCGGTATCTCCGCTCGTAGCCGTTAAAATAACAATGTCATTTGTCACATTATTCTTTTTGGCAGATGTGGTCATTAAGTGAGGCAGAATGGATAAAGCCATATCCTTAAACGCAATCGTCTTGCCGTGGAAAAGTTCAAGATAATATGCTCCGTTAGCGTATACAAGCGGTGCAATACAATCCGTATCAAACTTTTCGTCATATGCATTGTCAATACATGCTTTAAGTTCTTCCTCGGTAAAATCGGTAAAATATTTACTCATTACTTCAAAAGCTACTTCTTTATATGAAAGTCCCTTTAAAGAAGATAACGGTTTATCAAATTTAGGAACCGATACCGGTACGAACAATCCTCCGTCATCGGACAAGCCTTTCAAAATAGCCTGTGAAGCTGTTACATTAACTTTGTTATTTCTGGTACTGGTGTACATTAACGACATATATTATCACCTCTACATAAAAAATCAGCATAATTTTAGCACAATGGTTTTTTCATAGCAATATTTCTATATGATTAAAATTATGCTAAAATCTAAAATATGGCAAAGAATACATTAAGAGGTGTCTATCCGGCCGTAAAGAAAGACGGAACCACCTACTACAGATCTTCAATTACACATAAAAACATACACATTTCCTTGGGAAGTTACGATTCACCTTTTACGGCCAACCAGGCCTATTGGGAAGGTGCCATTTTGCTGACCAAAAAGGACATGACCTTAAGCGATTATAACGAAGACAGAATTTTGCCTTACAGAAAATGGGTTATCCTTACAAATTTCCGTGATAATAACATATATCTTACTTCACCCATTTATCTAAAGCAGAATTATTTCGAATATCATATTTCAAAAGATTCTGTTTTGAAGTTTTCAAATGATGATCTCTTCTATTATTCAAAAAAACAAATAATGCAACGCGGGCGTCATTTCTTTGTAGCCGATTACGGCATGCAGGTTAACATTCAAAACAGATACGGGATTAAAAACTATGCCGTTAACGGACGCGACTACATATTTAAAAACGGCGACAACATGGATTTTCGCTATGATAATATCAAGATAATCAATTCTTATCACGGTGTTACTTCTAAAATGACAAAAGCCGGCATGAAATATACGTCCAGAATTCACATTATCGGCAATTACACAATAGGACGATATTCTACCGAGGAAGAGGCTGCCATCGCCTATAATAAAGCCGTTGATATTTTGAAGCAAAAGGGACTTAATAAAAACTATCCTCAAAACTACATTGAAAACATGGCTCCTTCAAAATATGCGGAAATATATGACAGTTTGAAAATATCCAAGAAAATCAGAGAATTTGATATTGCAAAAGTTACCAAAGAAAGCGAGTAGGTTAACACCTACCCGCTTTTAATTTACCTGTTTTGATAATCCGCAAAACTAATTATATACTGTCCGCCGTTTTCTATTCCGGGAATAGTCAAATCTGCGGTATATTTCCATAACTTAAACTGATAAGGATATTCAGAAATCAAATTTTGATCTATCAAATATACATCATACTTTGTTAACAGTTTTTCGGGCAAAACATCGTTTAATATATAATCCTGCGTTCCGCACAAAGTTCCGTTATATCCATTATTTAAAACAGTCGTCAGAAATGCATCGGCAATCTTTGTTTTTGCTTCTTCATCAAGGATATCCGTTCTGGAATCATCGACCAGTTCACCCTCAAAGCAAAAAGCAATAGGATATTTTACAATTGCATCTTCTGCTTTAAGCAGGCAAAACTTTGCTTCATCTATAGCCTCTTCTTCGTTAACCGCCCTTGATAAAAAATACAAGCCTATTCCTAAGTCAGCCTCTTTAGCCGCCTGCAAATTTCTGTCGAAAAGCTTATCTTCGTTAATTACTCCGCTGTCATAGCCTCGTGTTCCGACTCGCAACATTACGAAATCAATTCCGTTATTTTTTAACATTCCGAAATCAACTACACCATTCTTTTCGGAAATATCGACTCCGAGAGTGGACACCTTCGAGCCGTTTAAATAGTATTCCATTTTGTTGTCGATGATTCTGATGTTTGTGTAATCCAGGGTGTTTTCTTTAACATCTTCTATCAGTTCATCTCCCGGTTCGGGCGAAGGTGATGGTGATGCGCTTTCGGCCGGGTTTTCTTCATCCGAAGTTTCTTGTGCGGAACCGTCACCGGAACTATCCGAGTTTTCGGGATCAGCAGATGGTGATATATAGACAGGTGTATCATTATCGGAATACATATCCCAAAAATCAAAATCGGATGCACGCAATTTTCCGTCTTTGTAGAGTTTCTCTATATCCTTGGAGTCCCCGTATGAAATATCATCCAAGTCGCTTCCGGGCGCTTCGGTAGCATCGTTTTGCGCCATCATTAAAGTATTTTTCAAATTATTCTTTCCTGATACTGTTTTATTATTGGCCAGAACTATCAGTAAAATAAATAAAATGATACCCGAAACAACTGCTATCGTAATAATAACAGGACCGCTTAATCGATTATGATCACTATTAAATTCATCATCATTATAAGAAGCCATATACTTTAATCCTTGAACAAAATATTAATAATAAATATACTAGAAACCATGAAAGAATTCAAATCGAAGAAAAACTTAATAAGCATAATTACAGCGCTCATATTATGTGTTATTTTTGTTTGTTCCTGCAGTTTTAACGCTAATCGAGTTTCAAACGACATATATACATCAAACGGCTTCTATTTTGATACGCTCATCAGCATTTCCATATATGACCGTATCCCTCAAAATGAAGCGGATGAAATATTGGCAGGATGCATGAATTTATGCCAAAAATACGAAAACCTGTTTTCAAAAAGTATTGAAACCAGCGATATTTATCAAATTAATCATTCAAACGGAAAACCTGTCACTGTTTCTAAAGAGACTTTTGAATTAATAAAAGAGTCTTGCGACATAGCGCAAAAATCAAACGGTACAGTCGACCCTACTATAGGCGCTGTATCACAATTGTGGGATTTTAAAAGCACTGATTCCTCTATTCCTGCCGAAGATTCAATTTCGAATGCTTTGAAAACGGTCGATTATAACAACATATTATTGGATGAACATAATGTAAGCATCTGTCTGTCCAGTCCTGAGACCTCTTTGGATTTGGGTTTCATCGCCAAAGGATATATAGCCGATTCCGTCAAAGATTATCTTCTTTCAAAAAATATTACATCGGCCATAATCAATCTCGGTGGAAACATATTATGCATTGGAAATAACGTTCGCAAAGATAACAGTCCTTTTACCATAGGAATAAAGGATCCTGCAGATACGCAAAAATACCTGAAAGCTTATGCAATTTCAGACAGAAGCATAGTATCCAGCGGTGATTATGAGCGTTATTTTGAAATAGGCAATCACAGATATCATCATATTTTATCAACAAAAAACGGTTACCCTGCAGATTCTGTTCTGTCTCAGGTAACCGTCATAAGCGATAAATCATTATTGGGTGACAAATTATCAACGCTTTTATATATACTCGGTCCCGACGAGGGATGCACTTTCGTTGATAAATATTATCCCGATTGTTCGGTAATCTTTGTTTACAAAGATGGAACTATTTTTGAATACAATCTATAATTTTATTGGCAATATATGTCATGGCTTCATCGTTCGGATGAATTCCTACCGTAACCGATTCAACGATATGCTCATTTCCCTTTTCATCATAGACCACACCGCCCAAGCCTCTTTCATATTCGGTAAAAGTAATATTCGGGGCTTGTTTTGAACCGGTTGTGGATTCTGCCGTTTCATCAATATCGGTAATCTCTTTTGCGGCAGCAGTTTCCGTATTCACATTCCGAGATCTGTTTGCTATATCATCTCCTATTATCTTTGCATCAAAAGTTCTCTTTTCAGCTATAGGATACAGGTCAATATATTGCAGATTTAGTTCTTTTGCTGTGTTCTTCTTTATTCTTGCCCGATAATCGTTATACCAAAAATCTCCTATCAAAATTACTTTGGCATTAGGAGCTTTGGCACACACATATGCAACCAGCGTCTGATAATCACTTTCGAAATTTGTTACATCAAAAACATTTTCTCCCAATTGTATGGTTACCAAGTCAGTATCTGCGGATAAAAAGTAATCCAGATTGGAAAGCATGTTATTTCTTTCATCCGCTTTGTCTTCCCACCGTCCCAAATAGCCGATACAATAATCAACATCTTTATGTTCGGAACGCAAATACGCCACAACCTGATGAAGATAATCATGATTTGCATCGGAAGCAGCCATACCGCATTTATTCCACCAAAACTCCGTCTCACCGTGAATAGTTACAGAATTTCCAAGTGCAACATATTCAAAAGTATCGTCGCTCGGTAATCGGTCTGCTATCTGCTTTAGTGTATTTTTGTCTTCCGAGGGAATACGCCCTTCTGCCTTTCCGTAATTTTCAAAATGCTTATATAAAGCCATCGGGTCGTTGCCCAAAGTTTCAACAACATCCGGATTATTCTCTGCATAATAATCGGAATTAAAAACAAATCCGTCCTTGTCTTTTATTTCTAACGCATTTGATGAAACAATCATCGCATTTAATGTCACAAAAGCCAACATCAGCGCGATTAATCTCTTAACCAAAGAACACATTTTATTTAATCTCCACAATTGCTTTTTTAGGGCACTTTTCGATACACGTACCGCAGGATGTGCACTTATCCTGATCGATTGTTGCATTGAAGTTTTCGACTGTAATCGCATCATTGGGGCAGTTCTTTTTACATAACGAACATCCAATGCACGGTACATCGCATTTCTTCATTGCATCAGGTCCTTTATCAAGTGATGAACACTTAACCGCATATTTGGCATCATACGGTATAAGGCTGATTATATGCTTAGGGCATACACTGACGCATTTACCGCATGCTTTACAAAGTTCCTTATCAACCGAAGCTATGCCGTTAACAATAGATATTGCGCCGAAAGGACAAGCCTTTACACAACTTCCGTATCCCAAACATCCGTAATTACAACTCTTAGGACCGCCGTTTGGAACAAAAGCCATTGAAACGCAATCTTCAACGCCTGTATATTCATAATCGGTTTTTGCCTTGTCACAATCTCCCTGGCAAGCTACAAAAGCGACTTTCTTTACAGAATCTCCGGCTTCGACTCCCATAATCTCAGCTATGGCTTTGGCTACAGGTTCTCCTCCTACGGGACATTGATTAACCGGTGCCTCGCCTTTGGCTATGGCAGCTGCCAAGCCGCTGCAACCGGGGAATCCGCATCCGCCACAGTTATTTCCGGGCAAAGCTTCCAAAACCGCAATTTCTTTTTCGTCTGTTTCGACATTAAACTTTAAAGAGGCAAAGCCCAAAAACAAGCCAACGAACAATCCGACTCCGCCTATTAATATAACCGCTAAAAGTACTCCGTTCATAAATGCCTCCTATAATAATCCCGAGAATCCGCAAAATGCGATAGCCATCAAACCTGCAGTAATCAATACTATCGGCATTCCCTTAAATGATTCGGGGATATCGTTATTAGTCATCTTTTCTCTGATACCGGCTAAAATCGTTATCGAGATCGTAAATCCCAAAGCTGTGGCAAATCCGTTAACCACGCCTTCCAAAATACCGTAATTCTTCTGAACATTGGTTAAGGCTACACCTAAAACCGCACAGTTTGTAGTAATCAAAGGCAGATAAACACCCAACGCCTGATATAAAGAAGGAATAAACTTCTTTAAAAACATTTCAACAAACTGAACAAGCGCTGCTATTACCAAAATGAATACGATAGTCTGCAGGTAAGTCAAATCAAACGGTACAAGCAGGAATTTGTAAATGCAACCCGCAACTGCCGATGAAAGCGTAATAACAAATATAACAGCAGTTCCCATGCCGAGAGCAGTATCCGTCTTTTTTGATACACCCAGGAACGGACATAATCCAAGGAACTGGCTCAAAACTACATTGCTGATAAGTGAAGATGATATCAAAATAATAAGTAATTCTTTAACCATTGTTCTCATCCTCCTTTACTGCTTCATTTATGGCTGCAATATCTTCCGCCGTAATTTCAACGGTATCTTCTACCATGTCATCGATATCCAAAACTTCCAGACTGTCATCACCGGCCGCAGCCTTGGCTTCATCTGTCGCTTTGTCCTCCTTCGGTTCCTGTATGACAGGACTTACGGCTTTTTCTTCATTTGAAACAGGAATCTCTGACTCTGTCTTTCTTTCAGAACATTCGCTTTGACAGTTCAAGCAATCATGTCCGCAGCCCGACTGAATTTTCGACATGTCCTTACCCTTTTTGGTTCCGGCAATTTTAATTTTGTTTTGAACAGCTGTCAACGCAGCTAAAACAAAGAAAGCACCGGGGGCCATGATAAATATTGCACAAGGAACATAGCTTTCAGGCATAATGTGGAATCCGAACACTTCACCGGCACCGATAATTTCACGTACGGCACCGATTATCGTAAGTGCAACGGAAAATCCGAGTCCCATTCCGACTCCGTCAAAGAACGAAAGCACCGGGCCGTTTTTTGAAGCATACGCTTCGGCTCTACCCAAAATAATACAGTTTACTACGATTAACGGAATGTACAATCCCAAAGATTCATACAAAGAAGGAATGAAAGCCTTAAGCAAAAGTTCCATTACCGTTACAAAGGAAGCTATTATTACGATAAAGGCAGGAATTCTGACTCTGTCCGGAATAACCTTTCTGAGTAAGGAAATAAACAGATTACTCAATGCCAATACCACCATCGTAGTCAGTCCCATTCCAAGACCGTTAACAGCAGAGGTAGTTACTGCCAATGTCGGACACATGCCCAACGTTAATACAAAAGTAGGATTTTCTTTTACTATACCGTTCAAAAGGCGGTTAAACACTGAATCTTTTTTCATTAATTTAATCCTCCCAATTCTGAAGCGGCATAATAAAGCCCTGCATTAACACCGTTAGTTAATGCATTTGAAGTAATGGTTGCGCCCGAAATGGCATCTATCTGCGAGTCAGCTGTACTGCCCTGCTTTGTAACCGTAAATGCAGGTACATTCTTTCCTGCATACTGAGGTTTAAGCACCTTTTCAGCATTCATGCCCAAGCCGGCGGTTTCCGATATTGAAAGCAGGGAAATGCCGTTTAATGTTCCGTCGTTGCAAATACCCATTGAGAAAACGATGTCGCCGCCGTATCCTTCATGTGTGGTAACCTGCAAAACCAGACCGAGCACATCACCTGACGAATTCTTTGCCCACAGGGCATTATCAATATCAACCCCCTTAAAGCCGTATTCATTCCACGAATAATCGCTTCCGTTAGGATTAACAAAATCGGCAGCTTCTTCAAATGAATCAGCATTCGGGAATACTTCTTTGTACGCTTCCTGCTTTGCCTTTTCTTCGGATGCCTTAATCGGATCCAAAGTAATCTTATAAACAAAACCAAGGCAAAGGCCGGCTATCAAAGTAATGGCGAACATAATCAATGCATCTTTTAACATCTTTTTCATATATGTTCACCTCCCCTTCCGAAAGCCTTTGGCAAGGTAAACTTCTCAATTAACGGAACAAGCAGGTTTCCGATGATAATTGCATATGAAACTCCCTCTGCCGAAGGTGAATAAATTCTGAAAATACCGGTAAGCAGTCCGAGTAATATACCATATACATACTGCCCCTTTTTGGTAACAGGTCTGGTAACGTAATCGGTAGCCATGAAGAATGCACCAAGCATCAAACCGCCACCTGAAAGCTGTGCTGAAAGATAAGGCATATTAAATCCGCGGCCGCCGAAAATGGTAACAAAAACAGCGAACGTCAAAATATACATTCCGGGAATTCTTAAATCAATAATTCCAAGAAGAATTAAGAAACAAGCACCGATAACTATGGCAATCATTGATGTTTCACCGATTGTTCCGGCTGTTTTTCCTATGATCATATCAAGGACATTAACACTCTCGCCGTTCTTTAACAAAGCAAGCGGCGTAGCTCCCGTATATGCATCGCAATCAAAATTGGTCATGATTGACGTATACGCTATAAGCAGGAAACAACGAGCACCGAGGGCAGGATTCATAAAGTTTTGTCCCAGTCCTCCAAACAGCATCTTTACTACCAATATTGCAAACACACCGCCGATTACGCAAATCCACCAGGGAACGGTTGACGGCAAATTAAGTGCCAGCAAAAGTCCTGTGACAACGGCAGAAAAATCTCCGATTGTAACAGGTTTTTTCATTAATTTTTCATAAAGGAATTCGGTCAATACGCATGTGGCTACTGTAATCAAAACGATAATCAACGCATTAATACCGAAATTGTAAATACCAAATCCCATGGCAGGCAGTAATGCAATTACTACTGCCAGCATAATATTTGACGTTGAAACAGCGGAACGAACATGAGGATTTGATGAAACATTGAGTTTTTTATTTAATTCCATTTTCATCTCCTCCTACTTTTTCTTATGCGACAATGCAATTTTACGCATTGTCTTTATCTGCTGAGTCAAAGGTCTTTTGGCCGGACATATGAACGAACAGCATCCGCATTCGCAGCATTCCATTCCGTTCAGTTCCTTAAATCGCTCTTCATCGTTATTTTCGGAACATTCGGCCAGCAGTTTGGGAACTACTCTTCCCGGGCAAACTTCAACGCATTTTCCGCAGTTAATACATGCTGACGGTTCACTTTGCGATACTTCATCCTTTGATAAGCATAAAAGCGCCGATGAAGCTTTGGTAATCGGAACGTTCAAATCAAAAAGTGCCATTCCCATCATCGGTCCGCCCGAAACAATCTTCGCAGGTTCTTTTACGAAGCCGCCTGCAGCGTCAATAAGTTCGGCGTAATTTGTTCCTATGCGAACTCGGAAATTCTGAGGTTCCTTAATTGCATCTCCGGTAACCGTAACGATTCGATGCATTAATGGTCTGCCTTCAATTACTGCATTGTATATGGCGATAACCGTATCGACATTATTAACAACACATCCTGCATCGGCCGGAAGCATATCACAGTTAATTGCTCTTCCCGTGGTAGCGTAAATCAGCTGACGTTCCGAACCTTGAGGATACTTTGTTTTTAAAGCTTTAACCGTAATTTTCGGTTCATCTTTTGTTAATTTCCTAAGTTTTGCAATGCAATCGGGCTTATTATCTTCAACTGCCAAAATGCCTCGTGCATTATCAAAAAGACTTAAAGAGACCTTTAATCCTCCGATTAATTTGTCGGGTTCTTCAAGCATCTTTCTGTAGTCCGAAGTCAAATACGGTTCACACTCGGCACAGTTTACAATCACATATTCTATTTTATCCGGTTCTTTAGGCGAGAGTTTGACAGCAGTCGGGAATCCCGCACCACCCATTCCGATGATACCGGCATCTGCTATCATTTTGATTTTGTCCTCACGTGTCAAAGAATCGAATTCGGGAACTTCTCCCCATTCAACCTCATTGAAAAGTCCGTCGTTTTCAATAACAATGGACATTTTTTCTTCACCGGAAACCACTCTTCGCATTTCAACAGCTTTGACAGTACCTGAAACAGCAGAATAGATAGGAGCCGATACAAAGCCGCCGGCTTTGGCTATCATCTGTCCCACCAGAACTTCATCGCCTTTTTGTACTATCGCTTCACACGGCGCACCGATATGCTGCGACAGCGGATAAACCATATCACCTTTCGGGATATAATCGGTTATCCTTTTTTGTTTTGACAGCTCTTTGCCGTCATAAGGATGAATACCACCCGCAAAAGTTAATCTTGCCATACCTTACCCTCTTATATAATATGTTAAAAATGTTTTTACACACTATTCTAATAATACCCTTTTTGACCTAAAAATACTACTTAAAATTAGTTTTTTGTGATAAACTAAATGCTATGAAAATCGAAGAAAAAATACTAAGCAACTTTACTTTGGAATATCCGTTGGAGGAACTCTGTGACATAAACTCCTGCCTGTTTTTCGATATAGAAACAACAGGATTTTTAAGTTCTTCTTCCTCAATCTATTTGATTGGATGTTCTTTCTATCAAAACGGTAATTGGATAATTAAACAGTTCTTTGCTAATTCCCTGGAGGAAGAAGAAAGTATCATAAAAGCCTTTATGGAACTTACAAAAGAATTCGACATGCTGATAACCTATAACGGAAATACATTTGATATACCGTTCGTCAGCGCCAAATGCGAAAAATACGGTATTCCTAACACCTTGGAAGGAATGCGCGGCCTGGATATTTACAAACGAGTATATACATATAAAAACTTGTTAAAGTTACCTGACTGTAAGTTAAAAACAATAGAATTATTTATGGGACTTGAGCGTGATGACGAGTACTCGGGCGGTGAATTAATTGAAGTCTATAAAGAATATGTGGAAAACCACGATTATGATTTATTAAGATTACTGCTTTTGCATAACAGTGATGATATGAAAGGCATGTTATGCATCCTTCCCGTTTTGTCATATTACGACTTATTTAACACCCCTTTAAGCGCTACCAGAGTTCGTACAAATTTTTACAACGACATAAACGGCATCAATCGAAAAGAATTGATTATAGATTTATGCTTTTCCAACGCATTAAAAAATCCGATTTCTTTCATGGGAAAAGGTTGTCATTTTAAAGCCGAAGGCAATAAGGGAACACTGATTGTTCCGATTTATGAAGAGGAATTGAAGTATTTTTATGCCAATTACAAAGATTACTACTATCTTCCTTTGGAGGACACGGCACTCCACAAAGCGGTAGCTTCATTTGTAGACAAAGACTACAGGCAGCAAGCCAAGGCATCAAATTGTTATACACGCAAATTTGCCTTGTATCTTCCTATGTTTTCAATTCTTCGTGAGCCTTTTTTTAAACGGGAATACAAAAGCGATGAATATTTCTTTGAGTTAACCGATGAAATTAAAACAGACCGAAATCTCTTTAGTGAATACGCAAATCACATCATCAATTCAATCGCATTCCAAAAATAATTATTGATAACATAAAACGAGCAGGCAACATGCCTGCTCGTTGTTATTTTACATAGGCTTTTCATAATAGAAACTTGATTTTCTCAAATAGCCCATCTCTTTATATTCCGTAATCTGTTCAGTACTTCCGATAAATAATACTCCGCCGGGCTTAAGCGATGTATAGAACTTTCTGAATACATCCTCTTTTGCTTCTTCAGTAAAGTATATCAATACATTACGGCAAACGATGAAGTTAAAATCTCTCTGATAATCATTAAGGATCAGATTATGTTCTTTAAAAGTAACTCTGCTCTTAATTTCGTCGGAGATTTGGAAAGCACCGCCTACATCGGTAAAATACTTTTTCTTGAAATCATCGGGAACTGAAGCAATACTCTTCGGTGCATACAATCCGGCTTTTGCCTTCTCAATAACCTGTTTATCAATATCCGTAGCATATATACGAATCTGATTAAGCGGTATATGTCTTGAAAGCGCCATAACCAGCGAATACGGCTCATCACCGGTCGAACATGCGGCCGACCATATTTTCAGGTTAGTACCGAACTTTTTAATCAACTCGGGAATAACCTCTTTGTCCATCATTTCCCACTGGTCAGGATTACGGTAGAATTCAGAAACATTAATGGTAAAGTAGTTCATGAACTCTTCATACAATTCTTTGTTGGTCTTTAATGCAGCGGCATAATCTTCAAAATCTTTGAAGCCGTTTTTGTTAAGAAGAGAAAGTATTCTTCTTTTCATCTGCTGCTCTTTATACGCATCAAGATCAACTTTTGTAAGAGTCAATATAGACTTCTTAAAGTCCTCGTAATCAAAAGCCATTTTATATCTTACTTCTCCTCTTCTTCCTGCTCAGCGATAACCTTATCAACATCTACAGAAACAACGTCTGCGTCATCTTCCTTTTCGGGAGCCGGATCGGGAGCAAGTAAAGCACGGATACTTAAGCTGATTTTCTTGTCTGTTTCATTGAAGTCAACAATCTTTGCAGTAACTTCTTCGCCAACCTTCAAAACATCAGCAGGCTTTTCAATATGTTCCTTTGAAATCTGAGAAACATGTAACAGAGCGTCAACACCCTTGGCAATTTCTACGAAAGCACCAAAATCTGTCATTCTGGCAACTTTACCTGTTACTACATTGCCGACAGCAAATCTGGTTTCAGCATCCTTCCAAGGATTCTCGTTATCAAATTTAGCAGAAAGAGCAATTTTATTTCCTGAAATCTCTTTGATGTAGCATCTGACTGTGTCGCCAACCTTGAATACCTTCTTGGGATTCTCAACACGGCCCCAGCTCATTTCAGAAATATGAAGGAGTCCGTCCATACCGCCTATATCGATGAAAGCACCGAAATCGGTAACATTCTTAACTGTTCCCTCGATAACATCATCAACCTTAATCTTTGAAAGAACTTCTGCCTGAGCTTCTGCCTTATTGGCAACCAAAAGCTGCTTTCTGTCTCCGATGTATCTGCGTCTCTTGGGATTGTATTCTGTGATAACGAATTCGATTTCCTGTCCCTGGAACTTGGAAAGATCCTTCTCATAAGAATCTGAAACCAAGCTTGCGGGAATAAAGATGCGGACTTCGTCAACAACAACACAAACACCGCCTGCAAGTACCTGAGAAACAGTAGCCTTTAAAACTTCCTGGTTGTTAAATGCTTCTTCAATTCTCTTGTTTCCTCTGTCGGCTGCAAGTCTCTTGTATGTTAACAATACCTGACCTTCGCCGTCATTTACCTTTAAGACTTTAACTTCCATGGTATCGCCGATTTTAGCGACAGTAGTTAAATCAACGTTATTTTCGTTAGTATATTCGTTACGTGTCAAAATACCGTCTGACTTGTAACCGATATTAAGAATGATTTCATCAGGCTTAACATCAATAACCGTACCTTCAACTACCTCTCCTGTATGTATTGTCTTTAAAGATTCTTCCAACATTTGTTCAAAAGTTAATTCTGACATAATTTTGAACCTCCTCGATAATATTATTTGGGGTGGAAGCCCCCGCGGTTAGACCTACCAGTGAAGCAGTTTTGGGTATTTCTGTCAAAAGATCATTTATGCCTTCGACAAAATAGGTGTTGTCACATTCCTTTTTACAAATCTCAAAGAGTTTCTGAGTATTGGAACTGTGACGGCCTCCTATTACAATCATGGCATCGACTTTTGAAGCAATTAAACCCGCCTCAATTTGCCTCTCCTTTGTTGCGTTACATATAGTATTCACAACATTAACATTGTAACCTTTATTTTCAATAATTTCAACTAATTCTTGAAATTTATTCTGATTGAACGTTGTCTGCGATACTACACACAAAGGCACGTCCTTCGGCGCCTTTAACCCAACTGCCTGCTCGGGAGTTTCTATGACATATGTGTCGGAAACAGACCAGCCCTTAATTCCTAAAACTTCAGGATGTTCGGGATTACCGATAATCAAAATATTGCTTCCGGAATTTGACTTCTCGTATACAATATCATGTATTCTTTTTACAAACGGGCATGTACCGTCAATGATGTTCAAACCTCTGCCGGAAATAAAGTCATTCAGCCTCTTCGAAATTCCGTGAGCCCTGATTACCACATAGCCTTCGGTAATCTTTTCGAGTTCGTTTTCGTCATTTATGACCGTCACTCCCTTTGAAGCCAAATCATTAACAACGTCATCATTATGAATTATCGGTCCAAAGGTATATATATTCTTTTCGCCTCTGTTAACCAAATCATACACATAATCGACAGCTCGTTTGACTCCGAAACAAAAGCCGGCGCTTTTTGCTAATATCGTTTCCATTAATTCTGTCCTATCATATCAATTATCGTTTGACACACTTCATCCGGGCTCATGTATGAAGAGTCGACCAGAACGGCATCATCTGCCTTCTTTAAGGGCGAAACAGCACGGTTTTTATCCTGCTCGTCTCTTAATTCTATATCCTTCTTAATCTGTTCATAGTCGCACTCTATTCCTTTTTGAGTCAATTCGTCGCATCTTCTCTTTGCACGAACATCGGAGTTTGCGGTCAAATATATCTTTAGCTGTGCATTCGGCAAAACAACCGTGCCGATATCACGGCCATCCATAACCACGTCACACTTATCTGCCAAATCCAGCTGCAGATCTAGCAAGTGTGCCCTTACAGCAGGATATTTGCTTGTCAGCGATGCAGCATTTCCCACCTCCTCGGTTCTTAATGAGCCGGTTACATCCTCTCCGTTTAAATACACGTGCTGCATACCATTTTCGTATTTGATTTCGACTTTGGCTTTTTTACACGCATCGGAAATAACCGCTTCATCATTACAATCATATTTTTCTTTAAGGAAAAACACTGCCAACGCTCTGTACATTGCACCTGTATCAACATAAACAAAACCCTTTTGTTTTGCTATCATCTTTGCTATGGTACTCTTTCCTGCTCCGGCAGGCCCGTCAATTGCTATATTGTATCCCATTATCACACCTCTATTCTTTAATCTCGGCGGCATTAAGGCCGGCCAAATATCCCGTCGAAAAAGCTATCTGTAAATTAAATCCTCCGGTTAGTGCATCCACATCAAGCACCTCTCCTGCAAAATATACATTTTCGCATATCTTCGATTCCATTGTTTTGGGGTTAATTTCTTTGACATTGACTCCGCCCTGGGTAATGATTGCTTCATCAACCTTTCGTGTTCCCGTGATTACTATCTCAAAGTCTTTCAATGTATTAACGAGCTTTTGTCGTTCGGATTTAGTAATCTCATTTACCTTTTTATGTTCATCAATTCCCGACATTTTGATTACTTCCGGAATCATCTTTGAAGGAAGCAGTTTATCGAGTGAATTCTTGAATTCCTTATTCATAAACAAACCAAAATCCTTTAGAATTCTCTCATCCAGTTCTTCATAGCTCAAAGCCGGCTTTAAGTCGATATGAAGCTTTGCTTTTTTGCCAAGATACTTTTGAGCATAATATGACGACGCTGTCAGAATTAACGGTCCGCTGACTCCGAAATGCGTAAACAGCATTTCTCCGAAACCGTTGTATATGGATTTCCCGCTTTCATAATCGTTTAATTCTACGTTAACATTTTTAAGCGATAAGCCCTGCAGGTTCTTACATACATTTCCTTCGGCAGTAAGCGGAACAAGTCCCCCGTGCGTATCATTTACCTTATGTCCGATCGTTTGTGCAAATGTATATCCGTCTCCTGTTGAACCGGTAAGTGGATATGATATACCGCCCGTAGCTATAATCAATGAATCAAATTCTATGTTCTCATTCTTTAAACAGACTTTCCCATCATCGATTTTTATTACTTCCGAGTTCAGCCGCAGCTCAATGTTGGAGTTATCCTTTATAACACGTTCAAATACTTTGATAATATCCGAAGAATGATCGGATGCGGGAAAAACTCTGTTTCCTCGTTCAATTTTCAGTTTGCAGCCGTTGTCGGTAATAAAGTCCCGCAGCATTTCGTTTCCGAACGTATAATACGCAGAATACATAAATTTCGGGTTGGAAACTATATTGGCAAAAAATTCTTCATCCGAGCAGGCGTTCGTAACATTACAGCGACCTTTCCCCGTAATAAACAACTTTTTCCCGACTTTTTCATTCTTTTCCAAAAGCAAAACAGATGCACCGTTTTGCGCTGCGGTTATTGCAGCCATCATTCCGGAAGCACCTGCGCCTATAATAACTACTCTCTTCATTTATTCATTATCCGAATTGTTATTTTCCTTTGCACGCATCAAAGGATAATTTAGAATCGGTTCATCATCGATGAAATTAATCTCATCATTTAGATAAACCTGATAATTGTTCCATACATTTTCCAGTGTTTCCAGATTGGTTCTGACGGTCTCCGGATTCTTTAAGCACAGTGCCACCACCAACGCATTAATCAGCGACAGCGGGGCTACCAAAGAGTCAACAATGGAAACCATATCCGAACGACATAATAAATTACATGATGAATACAGATTCATGGGCGAATGAATGCTGTCGGTTATCGTAATAATCTTTGCTCTTCTGTCTTTTGCAAATTCCATTGCTTTTAAAGTTCTCATGGAATATCTGGGAAAGCTGATGCCGATAATACAGTCTCTTTCATTAATTCTGATCATCTGTTCAAACATTTCAGACACGGATGTCGTCTTCAAAAGAACGACATTCCCGCGAATCATATTTATATAAAAATGCAAAAAATCAGCAAGCGGTTCACAGCTTCTAAGGCCGACTATATATACATTTTGTGCATTCATAATATAATCAACGGCTTCGGAGAAAGCATTCGGATCCAGGTTCGTTATTGTATCCTGAATCTTTTCTATATCTGCCGAAAGAACGGAATGAATAACTTCAGCTTCGGAGTTATTCTTGTATTTCGTTCCCATCTTTTGTACACGATTGAGTTTACTTTGAACCCAATCCGCCAAAGCGCTTTGGAATTCAGGGTATCCGTCATATCCCAAAGCAGTGGCAAATCTGACAACCGTTGACTCAGACACACCAACCGTCAAGCCGATTTTGGCTGCAGTCATAAATGCGGCTTCATCATAATGATCGGAAATAAATGCCGCTATGGCCTTATGTCCCTTACTCATTTTCATGAACCGCTCGTTCATTCTTGAAATAATGTCTTTTGTTTCGTCCATAAAAATTCCTTAAAATATCACACAAAAAAATAAAACGCCTTGTTTATTTTATCACAAGACGTTTTTATTGCATATATTGGTTTTGACAGATAAATATCGTAACTTATCTGAATGAAGAATAAGCATCCTTAAGCATTGCAACAGTTTCCTGCTCGGTCAAATCATAATCACCGGTTAATGACATGCTGGCTGCACCGTGAATAAACATCCACATCTTCATGAACAAATCCTGAGCATCGGATGCACCCTGTGCTTTTGCTCCCTGGATTTCCTTCGAAACGTTTCCGTTATCTCCGTTAATCATATCATAAAGAGATTTTCCGTATCTTTCCTTTGAAAGGAAAACGAAACGAAATACGTTAGGATTGTTCTGCGCAAAGATAATATAAGCAAGTCCCAAATTTACAAACGGAACAACCGTTGTTTTAGGGAAAGCAATATAATACTCCTGGAAAAATGAAACAGCCTTTTCAAACAAATCCGAATACAGTTCTTCCATATTGTTGTAGATTCTGAATATGGGCTGAGTCGAACAATTTGCTTTGGCAGCAAGTTTTCTGGCCGTAACCTGTTCGATTCCTTCTTCCTTAAGCATTGCAAATGCCGCATCAAGTAAAATAGTTTTTGTAACAGTCTCTTTTCGTGCCATAATGACCCCCTTTATTCGTAACACTAGTTATGTTACTTTATGTTAACGCTTTTGTCAATGGAATTTTCTAAATTACTCAAGAAAAATCCTTTAAATACGAGCAAGAGCGTCAAAACCACTATATATGGTAGTGGCCGTTATTTTATTGCACAAGGGCATTATGTTAACTAGCAAAAGAACCCGGACAAAATCTTTGTCCGGGTTCTCTATTTAATAGGTCAAATATGAATTTAAATTAAACAGGATATGCACCGTTTTGGGTATCAGCCATGGTAAGGTCCATCTTTTCCTGCTGTGCCTGACGATACTTAAAGAAGTCTGTAGCTACCTGAGGGAACAAAGCATAAGACAATACGTCTTCGTCCTGCTGCTTCCACTGCTTCATCTCAGCTTCAATACCTGCAAGTTCAGGCTCTGTATGTCCTGTAGCTTCTGCAGAACGAGCTGTAGAACGCTTTTCACCGGGAATAACCTTATCGATTACTTCCTGATTCATAGGCTTAACAGTCTGTCCATAGTTACCGCGAAGCAAATCCTTGAATTCACCTGTAGCCATCTTGTATCTTTCACCCATCAGTACATTGAAGATAGCCTGTGTACCAACGATCTGTGAAGAAGGTGTAACCAAAGGAGGTTCACCGCAATCCTTACGAACACGGGGAATCTCTTCCAAAACATCATTGTATCTGTCTTCGGCGTGCTGTTCCTTAAGCTGTGAAACCATGTTTGATAACATACCACCGGGAACCTGATAAAGCAAAGTTTTGATGTTTACGCCCAAAACCTTTGTGCTCATAAGGCCTGACTCGATGCACTCTTCTCTGTAAGGGCGCCAGTAGTCTGCAATCTGAGCAAGAAGGTTCTGGTCAAGACCTGTATCATAAGGAGTATCCTTGAAGGTTTCAACCATAACTTCCGTAGCAGGCTGTGAAGTACCCAATGCAAAAGGTGAAATAGCACAGTCAATAACGTCAACACCTGCCTCAACAGCCTTCAAATAAGTCATTGAAGCAACACCTGATGTGTAATGTGTATGAAGCTGAACGGGAACCTTTGTGCTTTCCTTAAGTGTTTTAACAAGTTCAGCTGCCTTGTAAGGAGTAAGCAGACCTGCCATATCCTTAATACACAAAGAATCGGCACCCATTTCTTCAATCTTCTTGGCCATATCAGCCCAATATTCCAATGTATAAGCATCACCAAGAGTATAAGAAAGAGCGATCTGAGATTCACCTCTTCCTTCCTGCTTCTTAATCTTGTTGGTAGCATCAACTGCAGCCTGAAGGTTACGAATATCGTTTAAGCAGTCAAAAATTCTGATTACATCAATACCGTTTGCAATAGACTTCTCAACGAATGCATAAACAACATCGTCTGCATAAGGTCTGTAACCTAAAATGTTCTGGCCTCTGAAAAGCATCTGTAACTTTGTATTCTTGAATCCATCACGTAACTTACGAAGACGATCCCAAGGATCTTCCTTTAAGAAACGAAGTGATGCATCAAATGTAGCTCCACCCCAGCACTCTACTGCTGCGTAGCCGACTTTATCCATTTTATCAACGATCGGAAGCATTTTTTCGGTAGGCATTCTTGTAGCAATCAAAGACTGATGTGCATCACGAAGAACTGTCTCCATAATTCCAACCGGCTTTTTAACCTGATCTGACATTTTATTTCTCCTTTTCTATTTAGAATACTCCGAATACTGCCATAAATGTTCCGGCAGCAACTGCGGTACCGATAACTCCGGCTACGTTAGGTCCCATAGCATGCATCAAAAGGAAGTTTGAAGGATCCTCTTCCGCACCGACTTTCTGAGAAACTCTGGCAGCCATAGGAACTGCGGATACACCTGCAGAGCCAATAAGTGGATTAACAGTACCCTTAGAGAATACGCACATAAGCTTACCGAACAATACTCCGGCCGCTGTACCGAATGCGAAAGCAACAAGACCCAAAACAACGATGCACAATGTGTCTCTGTTAAGGAAAGCTTCTGCAGAAGTTGTAGCACCAACGGATGTACCGAGGATGATAACAACGATGTACATAAGTGCGTTTGAAGCTGTATCTGTCAACTGACGAACAACACCTGATTCTCTGAACAGATTACCAAGCATCAGCATACCGATAAGGGGAGCTGTTGTAGGCAGAATAAGTGATACAACGATAGTAACGATAATAGGGAATAAAATCTTCTCAAGCTTTGAAACAGGACGAAGCTGACCCATCTTGATAGATCTTTCCTTTTTGGTTGTTAAAAGCTTCATAATAGGCGGCTGGATAATGGGAACCAGTGACATATATGAATATGCTGCAACAGCAATAGGTCCCAAAAGTGCAGTCTGTCCAAGTTTTCCTGCAAGGAATATTGATGTAGGTCCATCTGCTCCACCGATAATCGAAATAGCTGCAGCAGCCTTATCATTGAATCCCATTGCAATAGCTCCAAAGTATGCTGCGAAAATACCGAACTGTGCAGCAGCTCCGAGCAAAAAGCTCTTGGGGTTGGCAATCAACGGACCAAAGTCTGTCATCGCACCTACACCCATGAAAATCAGTGACGGCAAAATAGCCCATTCATCCAATTTATAGAAATAATAAAGTAAACCTCCGACTCCGTTAGGTGAATCTTCAAAAGACATCATAATGTCAGGATAAATATTAACCAGCAGCATTCCGAAGGCAATCGGCAATAAAAGCAAAGGTTCGAAGCCTTTAGCTATTGCCAGATATAAGAACACGCAAGCAACGGCAATCATCAAATAGTTTCCCCAAGTCAAGTTGAAGAACGCTGTCTGATGAAGCAAATTGGCGAGCGTACTTGAAATATAACTCATTGCTTTTCCTCCTGTTATATTTTATAGCTGTCAGTTAATTAATTTAATGTAGCAAGTAAAGCGCCTGCTTCAACAGCATCACCAACGTTAGCATCGATAGAAGCTACTGTTCCGTCCTGAGGAGCAACTACAGGGATTTCCATCTTCATGGCTTCGATGATAACTACTGCATCACCCTTCTTAACAGCTGTGCCTACAGGAGCTGCAATCTTAAATACCTTTCCTGCTGCACCGGCTTCAATCTTTACTGAGCCTGCGCCTGCTGATGCAGCCTTGGGAGCTGCAGCGGGTGCTGCCTTGGGAGCTGCCTTGGGAGCTGCGGGTGCTGCCATTACAACGCCCTGTGTCTGTCCTTCTTCTACTACAACGTCATATACGTTTCCATTAACGGTAATTGTATAATTTTTCATTATTTAATCCTCCTAAAATTTCTAGCGGGCTCTTCTGATGCTTCTGACTACGAAGCCGTCCGAAGAAGTTCCCTCATACTGTGCAATTGCTGCAGAAATAACTGCAACCAATTCTAAATCATCAGATAATTCCTCTTTTTCAACTATCTGGGCAATAGCACTGTCAACTGCCTTTTCATTGGCTGTTGTATCCTTGTCCTTTGCAAACAAAGCCGAAATTTTAGGAATTAAGTTAAATGCGGAAATAATCAAACTTATAAGAATCAGGATTACGAATACGGTTCCCATACCGAGTAAAGTATTAAGTCCCGCTCTTTCCATCTTCTCACCGAATGTATAATCTACATTTGTTGTAAAGCTTGCATACTGACCGTTTTCATATACAACTTCAAAAGTTGCATTCTTACTTGTTCCGAGTAACTGAATCTGTATAGTACCGTCTGTAGGCATACCCAATGTGTTGGTCTCAACCGTGTTGGAAACAAGGTCTCCGACCTCTACCAATGCACCCATCTCATCAAGGGCCTTTGACATGCTGTCACAGGCATTCTTAATGGCTGTGCCCATGCCGGCTGCTTCATTCTGATATACGGCTTCATCAACAGCATCATTAACTACTATGTTGTTGATATATGAAGCTGCATAGGCAGCATCTGCAAGTGCGTCAGAATCATTAAGGTAGGTAACATTCTCTTCGGAACCGCAGGCAGTTAACGAAAGCAAGCAAATACACATGCTTAATGCGATTAACCACTTTTTCATATAATCTGCTTCCTTTCTTTAAATAGTTCCATGCTTCTTATCGGGGCAATATGTGTTCTTTGTAAAAAGCATTTCAAATGCGCCGATAACATACTTACGTGTATCGCCGGGTTCAACGATTTCATCAACATATCCGCGTTTTGCAGCGCTTTCTACGTTGTTCTGCAAAGCAGCATATTCCTTTGCACAATCATCAACCTTGTCCTTATCATCACCGCAGATAATCTGAGCGGCAAGTTTTGAATCCATAGAACCGATAACGGCATTGGGCCATGCGATTGTAATATCAGCACCGGTAGCTTTTGAATTCATCATTACATAAGCACTTCCGAAAGCTTCACCAACGATTACATTAACCTTGGGAACCGTAGCATTTGCAAATGCGTAAGTCAATTTTGCAGCAGCCTTTGCAATCTTCTTTTCGTTGCATTCGCAGTTGCAGAATCCCTTAACATTTGTGAATGTAAGTACGGGAATTTCGAAAGCGTCACAGAAGTTAACAAAATCGGCAGCCTTTACACAAGCCTTAGCGCTCATAACGGGCTCAAACTTTTCTTTAACTTCTCCGTTTTCATCAAATAAAGCTGTTCTGTTGGCAACTACGCCGACAGTAGCTCCGTTTAATTTAATAAATGCAGTAACAACTTCCTTAGCGTAAGAAGCCTTTGTCTCAAATACGATTGCGTTGTCCGAAATCATTGAAAGAGCAACAGCAGGATCTGCAATAGCAGCATCAAGTGAAGCGCATACTCTGTTCAGATCATCTTCACAGTCGTCATAAACAAATTCACCTTCGTTGTTTGCGGGCAATACAGAAACAAGATCTCTGATTGCTGTAATAACAGCGTTCTCATCGCCGACAAAATCAACATTGTCTGTTTCCTTTGCCTGGAAAGCTGCGGAAGCTGTATCACACTTCTGTGTATAGTTTCCATCGATACAGTTGGGAGCATTAACAAATAACTTGGCATTCTTTTCTTCCATGAATGTAAAGTCAGCCATTGAAGAAGAAATAGCCAAAGCTCCGCCACAGGTTCCGAAAATAGCGTTAATCTGAGGAACAACGCCTGACGCCATAGCCTGCTTTAAGTAAATCTCACCAAAAGCGTTAAGTGCGTCTGTTGCTTCCTGCAAACGCAATCCGGCCGATTCGATAAGGCCGATTACGGGAGCGCCCATCTTAAGAGCCATGTCGTATAAAGCGGCAATCTTCTTTGCATGCATTTCACCTACGCTACCGTTTAATACGGAAGCATCCTGGCTGTACACATACACTAAAGAGCCGTTGATAACGCCATAGCCGGTGATAACACCGTCAGAAGGGGTCTCGGTCTGCTTTAAGTTGAAGTCAGTGCTACGAGCTGTAACTCTTGCGCCTATTTCAACAAAGCTGTTGTCATCAAGAAGAGAAGCAATTCTCGTTCTTGCTTGTGAAGTAGTACTCATAATTTGACCTCCATTATAAATAAAAAAAATATTTCTTCCCAAAAAACACCTAGGGTAGTATAGCACAAAATAAAAGAGTTTCCTAGTGG
>JAZUFW010000090.1:0-2913 GCA_045640905.1 Lachnospiraceae bacterium | reverse complement strand
AAGCGCACATATTCCGACTATATTGTCACCATCAGTCATAACATAACTGATTCCGGCGTTTATATCAGCCTCAAACAGTTCCTTCGACGGATAGCTCCCATGTTGCCACTGATCAACATTTCTGGATTTTAGCAAGCTTTTTCCCGCATTTGCAATACGAACCATTTCATCGAGTTCACTCATGTTGGTTTTTCTGAATTCGTACATAAATTCCTCTCCCAATAAAGAATTTCAAGTAAGAAAATGAACCTTCCCCAACGACAAAACTATCAGATATACATTGCTTTGTCAAAGTACAAACGGAACAGCCGAATGCCCCGAAACAGAAATACAGAAACTGTCGGATTCATATGTACACGAAGAACGGCCTGAGGTAGAATTAATATGTACGATGCACAACATCATTTCATAACCGAAATAGTTAATATAGTGTATAAATAGAGACTCGAAAATCATGAAAACACTTGAAAAAATCAGTTCTTTTACCGGAAAATATATGGCATTTATCGTTCTGGCGATAGCAGCGTTGGCCCTTTTTGTTCCCACATCATTAACTTGGGTAAAAACAAGTTGGATAAACTATCTGCTTATGATTGTGATGTTCGGGATGGGACTTACTATGAATCCCGGGGATTTCAAAGTTGTGTTTACCCGCCCAAAAGATATAATCATCGGATGTCTGGCGCAATTCACCATTATGCCGCTTTTGGCTTTCGGCCTTGGAAAGCTCTTTAATCTCGATGATGCGCTCATGGTTGGACTTATTCTGGTCGGCACATGTCCGGGTGGAACCTCCAGCAATGTAATAACCTATTTAAGTAAAGGTGATGTAGCTCTTTCTGTCGGCATGACAAGCGTGAATACGCTCCTTGCGCCCTTCGTCACCCCGGCGATATCATACCTGCTTCTAAGAGAAACTGTTTCGGTAGATGTTCTCAGTATGTTTTTGTCCATAATAAAGGTGGTAATCATTCCCATCGGCTTAGGCTTCATAGTCAATCACTTTTTCGGAAAATATACCAAGAAAGCCGAAGGAATACTTCCTTTGATTTCCGTTACGGCCATTGTTTTGATTGTAGCCTCCGTTGTTTCACACAATTCAGAAAAAATCCTGTCAACAGGTATCTTGGTATTTGCCGTTGTCATTTGTCACAATCTTTTGGGATATTTGTCCGGGTACCTTATCGGCGTGGTATTAAAAAGAGATTTGCCCAAAAAGAAGGCTCTTGCCATAGAGGTTGGCATGCAAAATTCCGGACTGGCTACTTCCCTGGCCGGAACCGCCTTTCCCGATTTGGCTATGGCTACGGTGCCCGGCGCTATCTTCTCTGTATGGCATAATATTTCCGGAGCAATCTTAGCAAATATTTTGAGCAGAAAGATTGAAAATAAAGAATAAATAAGTGTCAAGGAATAATCAAAGAAGCTCCGGGAAAAAATCACTTCCCGGAGCTTTTTCATCATCACGATTAACTATTCACTTTTCGGTTTTCTATTCTTGTATATGGAAAACAGCAGAATCAAAAGAATACCGGCAAGATATCCTGCCGAATCAAATCCCACATCTGAAAATCTACCGCACCTTCCTGCAATAAAAGTTTGGTGAAATTCATCCGAGCAGGCATACGCGAAACAGAATAGCGCGCTTATCAATGCAGCCAAGAATGACCGCATCAATCCCACACTTTCCGATACAATGATTTCTCCAAAAAACAATGCCGAGGTTATTCCCAACAAAAAGAACTCTGCAACATGGCCATACTTGCGTATGTCGCTCCCGATACCTTCTCCTGTAATTGAAGGCATCCTTGACAGTACACGTCCGATAAAGGTTTGAGCCATTCCATCACTCAATCTCATCGATGCACCGCCATCCTTTGCCGACATCAAAAAAATGAGCAGCATACAGCCTACCGTCATCGATGCATAGATTCCTATTTTAACGCGATGTGACACTACATACTCCCTTCAAAAAAGTAGAAGCACTGATTATTCTTTCTAGCCTACCAGTCCCGTAACAAATATTTCAATTCCGATACCGATTAAGATTATTCCGCCAAGAATGTTTGCTTTACCGGCGAGTTTTGTTCCGACTTTCTTCCCGATATAAAGACCGACAATACAAATTGCAAATGTCACAATCGCAATAATCAAAGCACATATGAGCGCCATCAAAAGGTTATAATCGGCAATTGTAAAGCCAACCGAAAGCGCATCAATCGAAGTTGCAACTCCCTGAACCAAAAGGACACCGAGCGAAAGTTTTTTAACGTTATCAGATTCTTCATCGCCACCTTTTATTCCTTCAATCAGCATTTTCCCGCCGATGTACAAAAGCAAAACAAGCGCAATCCACGGAATGAATTTTTCAAACGAAGAAAAAATTTTGACAATTGTGTGAACACAAGTCCATCCAATCATTGGCATTACGGCCTGGAATACAGCAAACACTCCGGCTATAAGACTCATTCCGGCTTTATTCATTTTTGAATCATTTAGCCCGTTTGCGAGTGATATGGAAAATGCATCCATAGCAAGCCCTACACCTAAGAGCACACTGTTCAAAAGAAAAATAAAGGAAACATTCATCAATCATTCCTCCACAATCGAGAAGGCTTCCCCTCCCGAAAATTCTTTAGCATAAGATGATGGAAAAAAGCCACATTCCTATACTCAGGAATTTGTGCTACTCTCATCTCCAACTGCATCATTTTATCTTGCCAGTTTTCATCACCATGCTTTTCCTGGTTCTGTTGTAAATCCCAAAAGGTTCTGATACCAAAAACCTCAGAAACAGTCAGTTCCGAAGCCCACTTTATAATATCATCATCTTCATAATATCTGATTGCACCAAACTTTGATGCCGTAGAATTTTCGCCATCAAGAAGAGCGTTTGCCTTTTCAAAATCATCA
>JAZUFW010000089.1:0-2832 GCA_045640905.1 Lachnospiraceae bacterium | reverse complement strand
GTCTCTCTTTTCAAAAAATCCAAGTATAGGTGTGCAGGTTTTGATTGCCGATTCAAGCGCTTCAATCGTTCCTTCATTGGTCTTTATCTTTGCGTAATACTTTTTAATCTGATTATGTATAGATTGAAGATCTTTGAACTTTTCTACCTCAGACGGTTTTTGCGGTTTTGGTGGAATATATTTTGGCTTTTCCGGTTCACTCTTTTGGGGTTCGACATATACATATTCAACTTCATATCTTGGTGACGTCACTTCTTCTATTTTCTCACAGGCCTTCATCATCATGTCCTTGACTTTTTCAACTGCCTTTTTAACAATCCCCGCAAACATCCCCGGAGCATTTCCGTTTTCTGCAATTGATTTTCTGACCTCATTCTGAATATTTTCATGCTTTACTGCCAGGATGTCATCCCTATCCACAAGGGCAATCAATGCCTGATCAACCGACATGTTCCATTCCTTTCTCTCTTCGTTATCGGCGATAATGAAGTCTGCCATCGGGTTGTTTTTTCCGACCTTCTTGGTAGCAAGGTACACATCATCCGGATTAAAGATAGAAAGTTTTCTGTTTTCATCAGTTATCAGACTGTTATTTATATCTTTGAATAATTCCTGAGCTTCTTTTCTGAACGCTACGGTTTTGAATTGAGGATCTTTGCCTGAGAACTTCTGACGGTCATACACCTCACCTTTAGCGATTACTTTACATCCCGGTCTGATATTTCCATCCTCGTCCAATATCTCTTTCTTGGTCCGCTTATGCTTTCCGTTCTCATCAAAAAACATATTTCGCGTTGCAATCTTTTCAATTGGTTCCGGTAATAACTGTCTTTCACTGAATATCATATGAATATGATAATTGGTCTGCTCACTGTTATGATGAAGAGCTGCCGTGCATTCGACGCCATACTTTTCATGAAAAGTATCAACAAATTTCCGAATTACCATGTCCGGGTCCAATTCCAACAATGATTCGTCAAGAGCAATTATCCATTCCCTCGCTTCAATCACTTTACCTCCGGCTCCGTATTTGCCATGTTCCTCATGACAGACTGTTGCCAGTTCTTCCCAAAATGAATCATCGTTGGTAGTGCTGTATGTAGTAAATAAGTGCTCCTGTCTTTCGGGATTACTGATATAATCTATTCTTCCGCTTGAACTTGATATTTTGCTTATCTGTGCAAAAGCATTTCTTGGCATATACGCATCACATCCTTTCTTATACTGTGAATAGGTGCTTAGGCACCTTGTTTATGAACTCATGGCCGTTTCCGGCCTCTTTTAGTGAGTGGTGCTGCATCGCAGCAGCCCTTAGGCAACTCACTTTTAGCCTTCCGCAGGAACGAAATACTGTTTGCATAACCGAAGGGTGTGCAAATGGTGTATTTCGCTCTCAATCGGCGAGGCCTGTTGGGAGGGGAGTGGGCGCTTTAGGGCGCCCGTTTACGAACTTATGCCCGTTTCCGGGCTTTTGTTTTTTCCTTTTTCTATAAAGAATTAAGGTACCCAAAGAAATAAAAACGGTACCAACCAAAGAATCAATTTCTATCAGTCGGTACCGCTCTTGGATTATTCGGTACCACGAAACGCATTTCTGTATGCGTCTATGTACCTTGTCCCATGAAGAATTCAAGCATTCCTGCCGGAATATCCTGCGATGTGTTTTCATTGTTTTCATCACTTTCCATAATCACTTCTACATTTTCATGTTTCTGCTCCTTCGCTGTACTGTAGCTGATTTCTGATAGATGAGCATTGACTTCATCAATAATAAGTTTTGCTACTTCTTTAGGTATCATCATTGGAATATCTTCCGGCGGATCTAACGATTTGATAAAAGCATCTGACAAAATCTTTGCATAGGAACCATCCTTCCTATGATTGCTCTGCTTAAGGTATTCCCAGGTTTTTCGTTGATTTTCATCATCCATATTGAACTTTATATTGGATGAACAATATCTGCCTGCCATATGCTACCTCTCATATTTGAGGAGCTGATTTGCAATCATTTCATATCCTTTGGCATTGGCACAGATATCATCAATGAATTCCACTCCGGTCTTTTCCTGACTGTCACTGAAATGTTTGAGCAAACATCCTCCGCCACCCACAACATAGAGCCTGGTAATTCCTTCCTTATATCCGTTATCAAGAAGCTTGTTCCAGATTTCCTTAGTGTACTTTGTTGCAATCCTCATTACAGTTTTTGCCACATCATCGGTACGATTATCCACTCCATATCTGATAAGCGGTTCAATGAGTTCTTCCGAGAAGTCATTTCCACAGTCTTTGGCAAGTTCTCTGCAGATTTCTTTTACACATTGGTTTACTCCGTACTTTTCCGTTACAAGGCTCTTTTCAAGAGGTCTTTCATTATTAATCTGCATTATATTCATAGTGCCGTTTCCGATATCTGCTACCATGTTGAAACCCTTAAGATCTCTGCCCATTACAGCAGCCATTCCCTGAGAGAAGACCTTCACATCTGAAATTCTCACATGATATTTTTTCTTTTTGAATTCGAATTCCAGATTTGTCTTTTCCATAAGATAATTCTTAAAGCTTTCTTTCTGTTTTCCTGCCCATGCAAGGGGGAGTCCGACTGCCAGTATAAGGTCCGCATCGTATATTTGTCTGAATCCAAGTTCTTCCGCAATTGCCACAATCGTTAAGATTCTATAATCTTCCGACTTGGTTTTATCACCCTGATATGTCAGATGTGATTCACCAATTACGTAATATCTGCTTTCAAACTTTATATAATTCTTGCTGACAATCGGTTCCTCATCCATTGCATCAACACCGCTTTTGAATACACGGTGCGCCGTTTTC
>JAZUFW010000088.1:0-12052 GCA_045640905.1 Lachnospiraceae bacterium | reverse complement strand
TGTTCATATATCAAGCCTGCGAAGCAGGAACTCCACGATATGAGCAATCCGCTTGCGAAGCAAGCTTTGAAGCTGCGTAGCAGCGATGATTGCGAATACGGAGTGGAGGGCTGTGAATAGTAACGGATAGTAAGGAAGCAGGAACTCCACGATATGAGCAATCCGCTTGCGAAGCAAGCTTTGAAGCTGCGAAGCAGCGATGATTGCGAATACGGAGTGGAGGACTGTGAATAGTAACGGATATATATTATGTTAAAAGGGAAATGTAGCTTTCTACGTTTTGACGGTGACATTATGAGCGATAAGGATCGCAAAGAAGTCATATTTGACTACGGAACAATTGAAAATATCGAAGAATTTCAAAGCCCCGAGCAGTTATACAGGGACCTTCTTTCGCGTGTCCGCAAATATCACCCTTCGGATGATCTGTCATTAATCGAAAAAGCGTACAAAACCGCATACACCGCGCATAGCGGGCAGGTCAGAAAATCGGGTGAACCGTATATCATTCATCCCCTGTGCGTAGCTATTATTCTGGCAGATTTGGAAATGGATTTGGAAACCATAGCTGCCGGATTGCTGCATGATGTTGTCGAAGATACCATCATGACAGAGGAGGAAATCAAGGAACAGTTCGGTGAGGATGTTGCCCTGCTTGTTGACGGTGTGACAAAACTGCAAAAACTGCAGTTTACCGGAAACGATGGAAGTAAAACACCGGACAGAGTTCAGATGCAGGCAGAGAACTTACGAAAGATGTTCCTGGCCATGGCAAAGGATATCAGAGTTATTTTGATAAAACTGGCCGACAGACTCCACAATATGCGTACACTGAAATACCAAAAACCGGAGTCACAGGAAAGAATAGCTCGTGAAACTATTGAAATCTATTCACCTATAGCATCAAGACTCGGTATTTCAAAGGTTAAGGTTGAATTGGATGACTTGTCATTAAAGTATCTGGAACCTGAAGCCTATTATGATTTGGCAGATAAGATAGCTCAGAGAAAGTCCGAGCGTGAAAAATATATTCAGAATATTGTAAGCGAAGTTTCCGAGCATATTTCCAATGCCGGAATCAAAGCCCATATCGACGGCCGTGTAAAGCATTTTTACAGCATATATAAGAAGATGGTCAATCAGAACAAGACTATTGATCAGATATATGATTTGTTTGCGGTGCGTATTATTGTAGATACCGTAAAGGATTGTTATGCGGCACTGGGCGTCATTCATGAAATATATAAGCCTATTCCGGGCAGATTTAAGGATTATATAGCCATGCCCAAGGCTAATATGTATCAGTCTTTGCACACCACGCTTATCGGTGCATCGGGACAGCCTTTCGAAATTCAGATTCGTACATACGAAATGCATAAAGCCGCAGAGTACGGTATCGCGGCTCACTGGAAGTATAAGACGGCTTCGGACGGCAGAAAAGTAGAAGATGCCGAAGAAGAGAAACTATCCTGGTTAAGGCAGATACTCGAATGGCAGCAGGATATGTCCGACAGTAAGGAATTCTTGAACCTTTTGAAATCGGATCTTGATCTGTTTGCAGACAGCGTGTATTGCTTTACTCCGACAGGTGAAGTAAAGAACCTTCCGGCAGGTTCGACACCTATAGATTTTGCATACAGCATCCATTCCGCAGTCGGGAATAAGATGATAGGTGCCCGTGTAAACGGCAAACTGGTTACCATTGACTACGAAATTAAAAACGGCGACAGAATAGAAATTGTAACCAGCCAAAATTCCAAGGGACCGTCAAGAGACTGGTTAAACTTGGTTAAGTCTACTCAGGCCAGAAATAAGATTAATGCCTGGTTTAAGAACGAATATAAGGAAGATAATATCGTTAAGGGTCGTGATACCCTGCTGAATTACTGCAAGGCAAAGGGTATTAATGTTAACGACATTATTGTTCCGCAGTATAAAGAGAATATACAAAAGAAATACGGATTCCAGGATTGGGATGCCGTTTTGGCGGCTGTCGGCCACGGTGCATTAAAGGAAGGTCAAATCATCAATAAGATGATGGAACTTTATGAAAAAGACCATCCCAGAGAAGTGACCGATGAAGAAGTACTGCAGGAAGTCAATGAACATATACATGCATCTGAGGAGAAAGAAGACCACATCCGCTCAAAGAACGGAATAGTAGTCAAAGGCATACATGACGTAGCTGTCAGATTCAGTAAATGCTGCGCACCTGTTCCGGGCGACGAGATTATCGGATTTGTAACACGAGGACGAGGTATTTCAATTCACCGAAGCGACTGTGTTAATATGCTTTCTTTGCCGGAAACGGAGAGAAACAGAATTATCGAAGCCGAGTGGGAAGAATCGGTAGTTGAAAGTGACAGCGATAAATATGTAGCAGAACTGTCACTGGTATGTGTAAACAGAAACGGGCTACTGGTTGACATAACAAAGGCGCTTTCCGAGAAGGATATAGGTATCAAGTCGTTGAATACCAGAACGGGAAAGAACGGAGTTGCGACCGTTAACATTGCTTTTGAAATCAGTAACAGAGAAGAACTCCACAGAACCATAGACAAATTGTACGGAATAGATTCGGTTCTTCGAGTTGAAAGAACATTGGGATAATTATGGCTGAAGTTAAAATAGGTAAAATAGTCCTGGGCATGTGCCAGACAAATACATAC
This sequence comes from Lachnospiraceae bacterium, assembly GCA_045640905.1. Lineage (GTDB taxonomy): Bacteria > Bacillota > Clostridia > Lachnospirales > Lachnospiraceae > JAILLW01. The sequence continues at coordinate 9,383 of JAZUFW010000088.1, read as the reverse complement.
TTTTTATATCGCGAAGGTTCAAGCGAGTGTATTGTGGTAGATCCTGCGGATAAAGGTGAAATGCTTTTTGATACGCTTGCCGAAAAGGGCTTTACGGTAAAAAACATTATTTTGACGCATGGGCATTTTGACCATATCTGGGGCGTTGAAGGATTGTTGTCCAAAGATGAGGACATTAAGGTATATGCTTCGGAGGATGAGAAGGAATTATTGGATTCTCCCGAGCTAAATTGTTCTGCATCATGCGGAAGACCCTGCACGGTCAGCGCGGATGTGTACTTAAAAGATAACGAAGAAATCTCTTTGTGCGGAATAACGCTTAAAGCGATAAAAACACCCGGACATACTCAGGGCGGAATGAACTTTTATATTGAGGAGGCTCTCTTTTTGCTTTCCGGAGATACGCTGTTTTGCGAATCTGTGGGAAGAACGGATTTGCCTACAGGCTCAATGTCTACATTAATTAGATCCATCAATGAAAAGTTAATGGTACTGCCTGAAAAGACAAAGGTTTATCCCGGACACGGATCAACAACTACTATTTCTTACGAAAAGGATTACAACCCATTCTTATGAACGAGATAATTGTCAGTGTTAATGAGAACGGTTTTGAATATGATATTCATTCTTTGGTTAAGGCTTTTTACCCGGAGTGCGATGTAAAAGTGCTTTGCGGAGAGGCTAAACAAAGTTCTTCCGAAGGAATGCCGGACATACAGATAGTTTTTATGGCCGACAGCATTTTTTTGTCTGTTTTGTCAGGAGAATTCGAAACCCGCAAGATAAATATTGATAAGAGGATGGAGCGTGCACAGATTAAGAGCAAGTTGAAACTCTTGATTTATGAATGCTTATGTGCTTATACGGGAAAAACGCTTCCATGGGGAACATTAACGGGAATACGTCCGACTAAGATAGTAATGGACTTATTAAATAACAATGCTTCCGCGGATGAGATATACGAATACATGAAGGATGTATATCAGATTTCCGATGAGAAATTCGAACTCTCTTTGGATATTGCAAAAAGAGAAAAGAGTATTCTTGATTCGATTCATTATAAGGACGGCTACAGCCTTTATATAGGGATTCCTTTTTGCCCGACTACATGTTTGTACTGCTCGTTTACATCGTTTCCGATAGTCTCGTATAAAAAGCGTATCGATGATTATTTGAATGCGCTCTTTGCGGAAATTGATTTTACGGCAGACATATATAAAGACAAAATACTCGACAGCATATATATAGGCGGCGGAACACCGACAACGCTTGAAGCGGACGAGCTCGAGAGGCTCTTAAGTAAAATAACGAGTTCTTTTGACATGTCGCTTGTAAAGGAATTCACGGTGGAGGCCGGCAGACCTGACAGCATTACCAAGGAAAAACTTGAAGTAATGAAAAAGTATAATGTGACGCGTATGTCGGTTAATCCTCAGACAATGAATCAAAAGACTCTTGATTTTATCGGCAGAAAGCATACGGTGGAAGATACGGTTAATGCTTTCAAACTGGCCAGAGAATGCGGATTCGACAACATAAATACCGACATTATCCTGGGACTTCCGGGCGAGAGCGCCGAAGATGTCAGATATACAATTGAGAAAATAGTAGAACTGGGGCCCGATTCATTGACGGTTCATTCACTGGCGGTAAAGAGAGCATCGGCTTTGTCGGAGTGGATTAAGAAAAACGGATTGGCGGAGATAGTAAACACCGATGAAACCATGGAAATCGCAACCGACGGAGCATCTTCCATGGGAATGGTTCCGTACTACCTGTACAGACAGAAAAATATGTCCGGAAATCTTGAGAACGTGGGATTTTCAAAAGAAGGAAAATACGGAATATACAATATACTCATTATGGAGGAAGTGCAAACCATAGTGGCTTTGGGGGCGGGTTCCGTGACAAAAAGAGTTTTTGAAGACGGCAGAATAGAACGCTGCGATAATGTCAAGGACGTATCGCTTTATATAGAGAAAATACAGGAAATGATTGAAAGGAAGAGGGAATTACTTGGACGCGGGTAGTATAATTCAGATTTTGGTTTTATTAGTTTTGGTGCTTTTGTCGGCATTTTTTTCATCGGCCGAAACTGCGCTAACAACTGCAAATAAGGTTTCATTAAAGGCCTTGGCTGACGAAGGAAACAAAAAGGCTCAGAAAGCGCTGAAGGTGCTTGATAAGTACGGAAAGATGCTGGGAGCCATATTGATAGGCAACAATATCGTCAATTTGTCGGCTTCCGCATTGGCAACTACGTTTGCAATGCAAATGTCGATTAACGTAGGAATCGCAACGGGAATTCTGACGGTAGTAGTAATTATTTTCGGAGAAATTGTTCCGAAGAATGTTTCGGCTGCCAGAGCGGAAAAGATTGCGTTAAGTTATGTCGGAATCATTGACTTACTGATGAAAATACTGACTCCGGTAATCTTTGTTCTGGATTTTATAGCCAGAGGAATGATGAGGCTGTTCGGTGTTGACCCCGATGCGCAGCAGTTTATTTCCGAAAATGAATTAAGAACGTACGTAGATGTTTCGCATGAAGGCGGAGCAATCGAAGCCGAAGAAAAGGAAATGATTATTAATGTGTTCGATTTTGGCGATTCAGAGGCAGAGGATGTCATGATTCCCAGAGTTGACATGATTTCGATAGATAAAGACGCAACTCTTGATGAATTGTTGAAGGTGTTTAGAGACTGCATGTATACCCGAATCCCCGTTTACGACGGTGAAAAGGACAATATAATCGGTCTTATAAATATTAAAGATGTAATAAAACTTGATTTTGACAAACCGGAAGAGTTTTCAATAGAAAAGATTTTGAGAAAGCCTTTCTTTACGCTGGAGCATAAAAAGACCAGCGAATTGTTGTCGGAAATGCGTGAGAAGCGAGATAATATGGCCTTTGTGTTAAACGAATACGGTTTGTGCGAAGGAATGATTACGCTGGAAGATTTGCTTGAAGAAATCGTCGGAGAAATCAGAGATGAATACGATTCCGACGAAGAAAATCTGATTCAGAAGATGGAAGAAAATACGTTTCTCATCGAAGGCAGCATGAAGCTTGATGATATCAACGATGAACTGGGAACGGACTTAAAGAGTGAAGATTATGATTCCATAGGCGGACTGGTCATGGAATTGCTTGAAGATACTTTCCCGGAAGACGGCACGGTGGTAACAACGGAAAACGGTATTACGTTGCGTGTTGCGGGTATTTCCCAGAACAGAATTCAAAAAGTAATTATGACCGTCAATACAGATGAAAATGAAGAAGAGGTAAACGAGTAAAAACTCTTTTATTATGCAGTTTTCTGTGGTATAATTCCAAAGTTGTGAATATTATTCATTAAGGAGATTAGTTATGAAAAAAAGTACGTCCATTATCAGTATGATCATCCTTGTCGCTGTACTGGTGGTATTCGGAATCTCTGCAGTTGCAGGTTTCGACAATAAGGGTGGCGCAATGTCTGATATTCCCTTGGGCCTTGACCTTGAGGGTGGTGTATCAATCACATATCAGGTAGTTGGAGATGAAGCTCCTTCGAACGAAGATATGGCTGATACAATATACAAGCTTCAGCAGCGTGTTGAAAATTACAGCACAGAATCTGTAGTATATCAGGAAGGAAGCGACAGAATTAACATTGAAATTCCCGGCGTATCCGATGCAACACAGATTTTGGAAGATTTGGGAAAACCCGGTTCTTTGTATTTCATCAGACAGACTGATGATGCCGGAAACCAGAACTATACATACGGATATAACGAAGCCGGTGAAGCAGGTTATTTCCTCTTAAAGACTATCGATGATATCGTAGCAGGCGGAGATGCTGTTTTAACAGGAACAGATGTAAAGAGCGCTTCAGCAGGTACAGTTCAGGATCAGTTGACAAAGAATAATCAGTTTATCGTTTCTTTGAGCATGACTGATGAAGGAACCAAGAAATTCGCCGATGCTACTACCAAAGCATTTGCAAAGGGAGAGAGCATTGCTATTTACTATGACGGCGCTATCGTATCGGCTCCCAATGTAAATGATGCCATTACAGGCGGACAGGCACAGATTACCGGTAACTTTACATATGATGAAGCAGAAAAGCTGGCATCAACAATCCGTATCGGTGGATTGAAGCTTGAATTGGAACAGTTACACAGCAAGGTAGTCGGAGCTTCTTTGGGTACCGAAGCTATTTCGACCAGTATCAAGGCTGCATTAATCGGTTTCATTATCATTGTAGTATTTATGATTTTGGTATACAGATTATCAGGTTTTGCAGCAAGCCTTGCATTATCACTTTATATTGAATTAATAATTATTCTTCTTGATGCTTTTGAAATTACTTTGACATTGCCCGGTATCGCAGGTATCATCCTGTCAATCGGTATGGCGGTAGATGCGAATGTTATTATATTTGCCCGTATCAGAGAAGAAATCGGAAAAGGAAAGACGGTTGCTTCCGCTATAGATACAGGATATAAGAAAGCCCTTTCGGCAATTGTAGACGGTAACGTTACCACACTTATTGCAGCAGCTGTTTTGGGCGTTCTCGGTTCGGGAACAATTAAAGGTTTCGCCGCAACATTGGCTTTGGGTATTATCCTTTCAATGTTCACGGCATTGGTTATTACCAAGCTTATTATGAAATGCTTCCTGGCACTCGGTGCCAAGAGTGAAAAACTCTACGGTGTTTCTAAAGAAGCAAAGACAGTTAACTTCCTTTCAAAGAAAACAATATTTATTATCGCTTCCGCAACTGTTATTTTGGCCGGATTCGTATTTATGGGAATCAACGCCGGCGCAGGAAAGGGTTCTTTGAACTACAGCCTTGATTTTGTAGGCGGTACTTCAACGGAAGTTACATTTGCAACAGACATGTCATTAGCCGATATTGATTCGACGGTTGTTCCGATGATTGAAGGAATAACAAATGACGGAAATGTTATGACACAGAAGATTGACGGAACTAACGATGTAATCTTCAAGACACGCTCACTTACAAATGATGAAGCCGCACAGCTGCAATCGGATTTGAATGCCAACTTTGGTGCTACGGTTAAGTCTACCGAAACAATCAGTTCGACAATTTCCGGAGAGATGAAGCGTGATGCGATTATAGCCGTTTTGGTTGCTTCCGTATTTATGCTGATTTACATCTGGTTCAGATTTAAGGATGTCAGATTCGGTTGTTCATCAGTACTTGCATTGGTACATGACGTTTTGGTAGTACTTGCTTTCTATGCAATAGCCAGAGTTTCTGTCGGTAGTACATTTATTGCCTGCATGCTTACAATCGTAGGTTACTCAATCAATGCTACAATCGTTATCTTTGACAGAATTCGTGAAAATAAGGCTGTTATGACAAATAAGGATGTACTTGATGATGTAGTAAACAAGTCAATTACCCAGACACTTTCAAGATCAGTATTTACTTCGTTAACAACTTTCATTATGGTTGCTGCGTTGTATGTTCTTGGTGTTACATCAATTAAGGAGTTTGCACTTCCTTTGATGGTAGGTATCCTTTGCGGTACATATTCATCTATCTGCCTGGCTTCAGCATTCTATATGATTTTCCGTAAAATCGGAAAAGCTGAAGAGCGTTAGTACCCAAAGCGGACGATGAGTATAAAATAATTTGATTTTGCGCGGCTTTCGGGCATTTCCGGAAGCCGCCTTTTTAAAACTATGGAACAATGGATGGTGGCATCAAAGAAAGCTGATTTTGATGCAATAAGCGCAAAATTCAATATTGATAAAGTCCTGGCCAGAATAATCAGGAACAGGGATGTAGTGGAAGACGGTGCCATAGATTTGTTTTTAAACGGAACACCGTCCGATTTTCATGACCCGCTGCTTATGAAGGATATGGAACAGGCTGCCTGTATTGTAAAGGACAGAATATCCAAGAACCGTAAAATCAGGATTATCGGAGACTACGATGTAGACGGTATTTGCGCGACGTTCATTTTGCTTAGAGCCTTGACTTTCCTGGGAGCAAACGTCGATACGGTTATTCCTCACAGAATTAAAGACGGTTATGGCCTAAACGACAATCTGATACAGGATGCAAAAACAGACGGCGTTGAACTGATTATCACATGTGATAACGGTATAGCGGCATCCGATCAGGTGAAATTGGCTAACGAATTGGGGATGGAAGTAATCGTAACAGACCATCATGAGGTCCCCTATGATACCGTGGACGGGAAAAAACAGTATATTATTCCGCCGGCTTTGTGCATAGTGGATCCGAAACAGGAGGACTGTACGTATCCCTATCCGAATATATGCGGAGCGTTTGTAGCGTATAAATTAGTCAGTGTATTGCTAAAGGAAAGCCCGGATCGCGAGATAATATCGGAAGAACTCCTTTCTTTTGCAGCGCTGGCAACCGTTTGCGATGTAATGGATTTGAAGGATGAAAACAGGATACTTGTTAAGTATGGCCTAAAGAGTATGCCTGAAACCCGAAACGTTGGCTTAAAGGCCTTAATATCCGTTACAGGGCTTGATCAAAAGGTAATTACCAATTATCATGCAGGCTTTATATTGGGACCGTGCCTTAATGCAACAGGCAGATTGGATACTGCAAAAAGAGCACTGTCACTTTTTGAGACTTCTTCTTATTCAGAGGCTTTGATTATTGCCAATGAATTAAAAGAATTGAATGATGAACGAAAAGCCATGACCGAAGAGGGTGCGAAAAAGGCTTCGGATATTCTGGTTTCCAACAACATGACACAGGATCATGTTCTGGTAATATATCTAAAAGACACACATGAATCGCTGGCAGGAATCATAGCCGGCAGAATTAAAGAAAAATACAACAGACCGACTATTGTGCTGACGGACGGTGAGGACGGAGTTAAAGGCTCGGGCAGGTCGATAGAGACCTATGATATGTATGCCGAATTGACCAAGGTTAAAGACCTCTTTACCAAATTCGGAGGACATAAAATGGCTGCGGGCGTATCTTTGAACTGTAAAGAAGACATAGATATTCTGCGAAAAAGATTAAACGAAAATGAGTGCCTGTCGGAAGATGATTTGACAATAAAGGTTCATATTGACGTACCCATGCCTGTATCATATGTTTCAAAAGAGTTTGTCAGGAACCTTGATATATTGGAACCGTTCGGAGTGGCTAACCCGAAACCGGTATTTGCCACCAAGAATATTTCCTTGATTTTGTATTCCAAATTGGGTAAAAATAAGAATGTAGGCAAATTCAAAATTTCCGATGAGAACGGCAGAATGTATGAGATGATTTATTTCGGAGATTTGGAACGCTTTGAAGAGTATGTAACAGAAAAGTACGGAAAAGCGCAATTGGATAATTTGCTTTCGGGACGATGCAACAGAGGCGATTGTCTGATGGACATCGTTTATTATCCCGAGATAAACAGTTTCAGAGGCACAGAGAATATACAGATAGTGATGAACCATTACAGATAGCGGAGAGAAGACATGATAGCTACAGTAACGTTAAACCCGGCAGTTGATAAGACACTTTCAACATCCAGAGTTATTCTGGGATCGGTAAACAGAATGGATCAGGTAAAAAACATTGCCGGAGGCAAAGGCATCAATGTGGCCAAGGTACTCCGCCAGTATGATTATCCTGTAAAAACTTTGGGATTCTTGGGCGGATACAGCGGACAGGTTATTTCGGACGCAGTACAGGCAATGGGAGCAGAGGATGCGTTTACCAAGGTTTCCGGTGAAACCAGAACATCCATTAATGTACTTTCCGAGGACGGATATGTTACGGAGTTTTTGGAACCCGGACCGCAAATCAGTGATGATGAATTGTCTTCTTTTTTTGAAGAATTTCCCAAGTATATAGAAGATTGCGACATTGTGGTTATTTCAGGCTCAGCCCCTATTGGCATAGGCGCTGACATATATGTAAAGATGATTAATATCGCCAATGAATTGGGCAAAAAGGTTTTGCTTGATACATCGGGGGATAATCTGAAAAAAGGTATTTATGCGCGTCCTTTTATGGTAAAGCCCAATATTAAGGAACTCGAGTCAATTATGGGAAAGAAGATTATCGGAATGCAGGAAGTATGTGAAGCAGCATCCATGATTGTGGAGTGGGGCGTTCCGAATGTGCTGGTTTCGATGGGAAATAAAGGTATTTTGTATGCCAAGGCAGGTGCAGAGGATACCGAACTTTATTATATGATGGCACCGAGAATCAGAATGGTTAATTCGGTAGGCTCCGGCGATAGCGCAGTTGCCGCATTTGCAATGGGAATCGAAGAAAAACTTTCTCCCGAAGATATTCTTAGAAAGTGTGTGGCTATTTCGGCAGCAAATGCCTGCTCTATTGAAAACGGCGTGATTCCTAAAGAAAAGGCCGTAGAATTTGAAGAACAATTAAGTTTATCGACACCGATATTTTAAACGATGAACGCCGGGTGGGGACACCCGGCGTTCTCATATGAGGGGGGAGATAGTGAGTTATCAACTATCTATGTTATCAGTTTATTGGAAAAATGTGTTCATTCTGTGTCTTTTGTATTAATTAATTCTTAAAGCAAGCGCGTGAATTTTATTAATTTTTTATTTGTACTCTTTCACGAATTCTGCTCTGGGGTAGCCCCTTTCATAGTTGACACTTGAAATGTAAAAGCCACGGCCGTAATAGAATCGTGCCAGCGGAGTTACTTTAGAATTGGTATGCAGGGTAACTTTGGAAACACCTTCATTGATCAGGTATTTATCTACTACATTCATCAGTATTTTCCCGATTCCGGAATTTCGATGCTTTTCATCTATGGCAAAACGACTTAAGTAAGCTGTTTTGCCGTCATCATCCGATATTTTCAATCTGACGGCGCCAACTACCTTTTTATCAATCTCAACTATAAATACAATCTTGTTCTCAATATCGTTGATGACATCGGCAAGTGTTTCTTTGAGCGCATCTATATTGGTAAGCCCGGACCATTCGGCATACAAAACAAATGCTTCGTGCGTAACACGCAGAATTTCCGACGCATCCTCAACAGTTGCCTTCTTAACTTTAAATGCATAAAGATTTTCTATATTTGACATATCGTAATCCTTTCCTTGATACATCGCAATTATACTTGATTTTATAGTGAATGGAAAGTGCCTGTGATCCGTTGCGTAAGCATATATACAGTTTGCTTCCTATCGTATAGACGAGAGATACGGCCTCCGCCTTCGGTATTACTTTGCTCACACGTCCTCAACTGCACTTTTGACTAAGAAACTCGCATCTTCGAATGCGTTCGGCCGGTTCAATTGGCAATCCGTTGCCAAATTGAACCTAAAAACCCCGTCCAGGGGTTTTTGCCTACAGTTAGTCGAGTTTCTAAGTCAAAAGCACAATTTCGTC
>JAZUFW010000087.1:0-71834 GCA_045640905.1 Lachnospiraceae bacterium | reverse complement strand
TAACTCAGATAATGAGCGGAAATTGGAAATTCGAAACTCTTGATGATGAAGGCAATGTGATATCGGAGCGTGTGCGCCCCGTTACGATGCGTCAGACATACCGTCAGGAAATGAAGTGGCTTATTGAATTGAGTGGCTTTGAACTGGTTGATGTCTACGGAGATTACAAATGGACGAAAGCAGACGAGAACATAACCGGTAATCTCATTTGGGTTATGCGAAAAAAGATCACAGCGTCTGAAAAAGTATAAAATCGGTACATTATCGGTACGAAAACAGCACCATTTCAGTATTTTATATCTTCTTTTGTCGGTGTTATATTTATAATGACAAATTAGAATACGGTCCGGAAGTAAATCCAAATTGCGGCGAATGTAATGGTAAAAAGTATATTGCTTTATGCCCTCGTGGTTTGTGGTTAGTTGGTTGTGCTCATTTATGTGAAGAAAAAATGATACAATCATAATATGCAGGAAGGACTTTTGTGAAAGGCATGATATGCGCGAAAAAGAAAAGAAGCGGAACGGAAGGCAATCTGTAAAAGCAATTTGGGAAAATGTATTTTTCGGATTGAAAACCGCGTGTGAATTTTCAAAAAAGAGATTGATTTGCACGTTGATTAAGAAGTTAATCGACTATTTCTTGTGGGTGTTTTACAGCGCCTATTTCGTGCGCTTTGTTATAGAGACAATTCAGCAGGAAAAGCCTATTAAGGAGGTCCTTATCAATATTGGTATTATTGGCGGACTCAGTCTGCTTTTACAGGGATATCAGTTTTTCTGCATACATGTAATAGAACCGCTTGAAGATATCAAAATCTATAAAGGTTTGTATAAGAAAATATACAGAAAATCCGAGAATGTGGAACTGGCATGCTTTGAAAATACTGCATTCTATAATGATTTTTCCGTGGCGCTCGATGGTGTTGGCGGCAAGATGGGAGAAAATATCGATAATTTCAGTGAAATTATTGGAGGAATATGTGGTGGAATTCTAGCCTGCAGAGCCATGGTTTTAATTGATCCATGGACAATACTATTTTTGATTGCACCGCTTCTTGGTAATTTTTTGTTCGCACCAAAGGTATATGCGATTGATTATAACCGATATAAAGAAGCAGTTCCGTGCGAGCGGAAAATAGGATACGTTAACCGTGTAATGTATCTCGGAAAATATGCAAAGGAATTACGATTGTTCGGGATTTTTAATGTAATCAAAAAGACCTTTGACGAGGCATCACAGAAGCAGTCTCGTATATGGAAAAAGTACTTTCCGAAAGCATTTGGCTACGGAATTTTACAGTATATTTTTTCTTATGTCATTATTTTCGAGGGAATTCTGCTTTATGGCGCTTATCGTGCCATTGTACATAACAGTATTTCGTTTTCACAGATGGCAGTGCTGACAAGTGTTATGGTAGCTGCTTCCTGGGTGTGGGTTCGCGTAATTAATGCGTATAACAAATGTACATCTATCGGATTTGTTATTGCAGATTTGAAAAAATTTCTGGAATATGATGAGAAAATTCCCGAGGACTCGGACGGAATTCTTCCGGCGGATACGGTGGAAACAATTGAATTTCGGGATGTATCTTTTTCATATGACGGAGAAAACAATGTTATCGAAAGCATGTCTTTTGTAATGAAAAAGGGAGATAAGGTAGCACTCGTTGGTCATAACGGAGCGGGAAAATCAACAATCGTCAAGCTTTTGCTGCGCTTGTATGATCCGACTTCGGGGCAGGTGCTTGTGAACGGAATTGATATCCGAGAATATAATCTGCAAGCTTACCGCAAACTATTTCTTTGTGCTTTCCAGAACTATCAGATCTTCGCGACGAGTGTTCGCGACAACGTTTTAATGGGAAGAGACGGAACGGATGAGGAGGTTCGAGCAGCATTAAGAATGGCGGGTATTCTGGAAAAAATAGAGAGTCTGCCACAGGGAATAAATACAATTTTGACGAAGGAGTTTTCCGGGGACGGTGCAATTTTGTCCGGAGGAGAATTTCAAAAGATTGTTTGTGCACGTGTCTTTTTGGATCCGACGAAGGTATCGCTTTTTGACGAGCCTTCGAGTGCGCTTGATCCAATATCGGAAAATGAACTGTTTCATAGCATTATCGATTCTGTTAAGGAACGCACAGGTATTTTCATTTCTCATAGGATGTCCGGAGTGAAAGATGCGGATTATATATTCATGCTGGAACATGGCAAAATTCTTGAAAAGGGAAGTCATGATGACTTGATGCATCAAAAGGGCGCGTATTGCGAAATGTATAAAACACAGGAGCATAATTACTTTACTTTTGATGAGGAAGGAGAGACGGCATGAGCGGAAAGAACAAGAATGCGCATAGCAACTCTCACATCTGGTCAAACAATATCTATGCCCTGAAAAACCTGTTCGGCCCCACCCCGGTCTACGGAATCAGCATTATTATCGAGGCGATACGACATAATCTGATTAATTTTTTAGAGCAGACGATTTGCGTATACACGATTTTGGATGCAATTGAAAATCATAAACCGTATTCACTTGTGATAAAAGTGATTGCACTTTTTCTGTTGCTTGATTTTGCGGCAGCAGGAATAAGTTCTCTGTATGAGCAGAAGATAAAGCAAAAATATCTTCCTTTGGCGCGACAGGCCATTAAAAATAAGTTGTATGAAAAAGCTAAGAATGTGGATTTGGCCAATTATGACAATCCGGAGTATTACAACGATTATTGTCTTGTTGTTTCGGAAGCAGACAAAGCAATCGAACGTGCAGAACAGCTTGTACGCATGATATTCGGAAGCATAACCATGCTTTTATGTTATGGTTTATTTTTCATTACGCAGGATGTGCTTTCGGTAGTATTTGTATTTATTTCTTTTGTTTTTCGTACCTTATTTTCCAATCTTTCAAACAAGTTGCAATATAAGATACGCACGGAATCGGTGCCATTGGAGAGGAAAAGGGATTATATACGTCGCCTTTTCTATTTAAAGGATTATGCGGAGGAAATTCGCCAAAACAAGAAGGTTGTTGAGGCGTTCCACAGTGAGTTCGACGAAGTGGAAGACTCCCTTGCGGCGTTATACAAAAGAAATGCGTTCAAAAAGTTTTTACTGAATTTCTCAGCCAAATATCTTGCTTCGGAATTTCTCTTGGATATTGTGTATGTTTTGTATCTCATTATTCGAGCTTCCGTATTTCAAGTTATTTCATTCAGTCAAGTGGTTGTTTTATATAATTCGGCGGCAGGACTTCGAAGAGGACTCAGTACCATCTCCGATTTGGGACCATATGCGGTAGAAACAAGTCTGTATATCGAGAAGATTCGTAAATTTCTGGAAACGGAGCCTTCTATACAGAGCGTTAAGAAGCGGGAAGTTCCGAAAGTACCGGCTGTCATAGAATGCAGAGACGTTTCTTTTGGGTATGATTCAAATGTAATGATATTAAATAAGGTTAATCTGTCTATTCAACCGGGTGAGAAGATTGCATTGGTCGGTTATAACGGTGCGGGAAAATCAACACTCATTAAGCTGTTGCTGCGTTTATATGATCCTTGCGAAGGAATAATTACGCTCGATGGTACGGATATCCGAGACTATGATTTGCAGGAATACCGTGATTACATTGGTGTTGTATTTCAGGATTTCCAGGTGTATGCAACTACATTGGAGCAGAATGTAATTATGGATGTGAAGCAATCCGGGGATGAAAAAGAGGTAACAAATGCACTGAAAAAAAGTGGTTTTTTCGAGAAGCTTTGTACACTGCCTAAGGGATTGAACACAGAGATTACCAATGAATTTGATGACGGCGGAACGGAGTTGTCAGGTGGAGAAGAACAGAAACTTGCGATTGCGAGAACCTTTTTCCGTCCGTCGAAAATGATGCTGATGGACGAACCTTCTTCGGCATTGGATCCGATTGCCGAGTTTGAACTGAACAGGGCTATGCAGGAAATGTCGGAAGACCGCAATGTTGTATTTATTTCGCATCGTCTGTCAACGACACGGCGCGCAGACCGCATTTACGTGATGAAAGAGGGCAGTGTGGTTGAGAATGGAACACATGACTCTCTTTTGGAGCAAAAAGGAATATATTATGCGATGTGGACGGCGCAGGCATTGAAATATGCAGAGCACTGACGAAAAATACTTTGGCGGCATTTGAATATTACAACGACATGGGATGACGTGAAAAAAGACATAGGAGTGCCAAGAAAGAAGGTTTTTTGAGTTATTCTGTGTCACAGGTTTAATATTTTTTGGTTACTCTTTCATAAACCTTCACATTGACTGATTTTCCGTTTGGCGTCATGTCGGAAAGGTGAAGGCACATGAAGGTCTCTTCGTTGAATCTGTCCATGACTTCGGCAGGAATAGTGAGATCCGCTTTACGAATCGCCAGATACTGCGGTGCGTGGTTATCGTAAAAAACTTTATACAGATGAAGCTTTGTGTCTTTGATTACGCCCATGGAGTAGAGCCAGTTGTACAGAACCTTTACCATGTAGTCGGAACATTTGAACATGAAAATCTCGTCATCTGCAAGAGCTTCCAAATCTGTTGATTGAATATCTGTCAGGTCTACTTTGTTGCTTACATCTGTAACACTTAAGAAGCGGTTTATGATAATCCTTTTTCTAATCAGGAAAATGAGTGCTACAAGAGGAATAGGCACGATTATCAGAATCGGACATGCCCATATGGGAATGTTACAAAGCACAATAATAATAGGTGCTCCGATGATTGTAAAAAGAATGGCAAGTACAAAAGGGATAATCATCACAAAGTCATTGACGTGACGACGCATTCTGTCTATTGAAAAAATAAACTGTTCTTCATACCGGACATCTTTTTTCATACTAATCTCCAATCTGTTTCGAAATGAATCTCCAATCTGTTCATTAAACCCCCTTATTATAATTAACACGGCACTTTATTACAATATTAGTTTGATATAATATAGTATAGAATAGAAAGGAAGAAAGGACTGTCCAAAATCTTATGATCAAATATAAAATAATTGACCTTGATACTTACAAGAGAAAAGCTCATCTTGAATATTTTATGTCCCTAAAAAGTTGCCAGACAGGACTGACGGCAAATGTGGATGTTACTTTGCTAAAGGATTTTTGTAAAAAAGAAGGATGTTCCTTTTTTCTTACATTTATGCACATAGTGGCGCTTTCTGCTGACAGTATTCCCCAGTTTCGACAAAGACTCCACAGGGTTACAAAAGAGGAAAGAAAAAGTCCTGAACATTCAAAGACTCCCACAGAAGGGCCGCTTAAGGATTTGGAGATTCGCGAGTACGAAGAAAGTCCTACTTCCAATACCGAATCTACCAAGGATGAGATGTACTGTTATTGTACCAATTATCATCATATGCCTTGGAAAGAGTATATAGACGAAGCCTTAAAAAACCAAACGGAAGCCAGAAAGAACGGTACTTTGGATGAGGATTCGGAAATCGAAGCGTTCTATTTTCCTACAAGTGTTCCTTGGATTCATTATACCGATTGCATTCATCCGTGGGGAGACAGTTTTGATTCCAATCCTCGCTTTAGCTGGGGTAAATTTGAAGAAGATTTTAGAGGAAGACTTATGATGCCCGTTACCGTAATGGTTCACCATGGATTGGTAGACGGCTTTCAAATAGCAAAGTTTTACGAAAACGTGGATGAAAATATAAAGAAACTGGTTAGCGGTCACGACATTTTTTGATGCAAAAGAGAGCGAAATGTGTGGAGGCAATAATCGAGTAGGAAGCATCCGATTCGATTGCTTAAGCCGGCAAGCATCATCATGCTTGCATGAATATTAGTGCAGTGTTTTTGGGAGGTATCTTTCATGCAAAAAATCAATTTGGATAAGGAATGGCAAAAAGAAGCGGAGATTACAGTAGATATTTTGATGAATGTTGGGAAAAGGATTTGGATGCGTTTATTCGCAGAGACAGGACACATCCTTCGGTTATTATATGGTCTACCGGAAATGAAATTCCGGAAAGAGGCGGTTTGAATAATGGTTATTCATTGGCAACACGATTAGTTGATGCCATACGTCAAACAGACGGAACGCGTCCCATAAGTAACGGAATATGCTCTATGTGGTGCGGACTTGATGATATGTTGATTAAGGATAGAGATCAGTCACAAAACGCTGCCGAAAAAGCAGATTCGGACCTTTGGGAAAGAGTTACCGAACCGTTTACCAACGGATTGGATATAGTCGGGTATAACTACTACGAGGACGGATATGAAAAGGATCACGAGATGTTCCCCGACAGAGTAATGATGGGTTCGGAGAACTTCCCGAAGGAAATAGGATTCAGATGGCCGATGGTAGAAAAATTACCTTATGTTTTAGGAGACTTTACCTGGACGGCGTGGGATTATTTGGGCGAAGCCGGAATAGGAAAGGCAGTGTATGTAGATAAAGACGATCTGCTTGTTGAGGAAGGTCCTTGGGCAGTTATGCCTTATAATACCTCATTCTATCCGTGGAGGACTGCGAATGATGCAGATTTCGATATCACAGGTCATATAATGCCTCAGGGTCAATACAGAAGTGTTGTTTGGGGAAACAATGATACTTTCCTGTATTCGAAACATCCTGATAATTTCGGAAAAGTTGAAATCTGCAGTATGTGGGGATTCCCCGCGGTTTTGAAGAATTGGACATATGAAGGCTATGAAAACAGGCCGATGATGAAACAAATACCTATCACGGCCGTGCGCAGGCAGTATTGCGAAGCGGTTATAACTGCGGAAATGCGGTGCTGACGGTAACAGCAGAAGGTATCGGAAACGCTGTATTAACCTGCGATTTGGTGTAGATTACCATAAACAGAAGTGATGTGGTATTATAGAACGCGTATAGAATTTTTTGGAGGCGGGTTATGAACAAAAAAGAAAGTTTCGGAAGCCGATTAGGCTTTATTATGGCTGCAGCCGGATCTGCGGTCGGATTGGGAAACATATGGAGATTTCCATATTTGGCGGCTAAATACGGAGGGGGCTTCTTCCTCCTGGTTTATATTATTCTGGCCGTAACATTTGGATTTTCGTTAATGCTGACAGAAATAACTATCGGCAGAAAAACCGGAAAGTCTGTAATAGGGGCATACAAGGATATAGATAAACGTTTTGCTTTTCTGGGACCGGTCAGTGCTGTTGTTCCGTTTATCATTACTCCGTATTATTGCGTTATCGGTGGATGGGTACTTAAGTATCTGTATGTTTTTATTTCAGGAAGCGGAAGTGCTGCTACTGATGACAATTTCTTTTCGAACTTTATTTCAAACAGCGGTTCACCCACGTTGTTTTTCATTATCTTTGCTGTGTTAACGGCAATCGTAGTTTTACTTGGCGTACAAAAGGGCATAGAAAGTATCAGCAAAATACTTATGCCTGTTTTGATTGTTATTACCATAGGAATAGCGGTATACACATTAACGGTTCCGGGAGCCATGAAGGGCGTGGCATATTACATTTTGCCTTCGTTTGATGAATTATCGCTTTCTTTTGTGATGAAAACAATCATTGCGGCTACCGGTCAGTTGTTTTATTCTCTGTCAATAGCCATGGGTATATTGGTTACATACGGTTCTTATATGCGTAAGGAAGATTCGCTTGAAGGCGCTGTCAGAAGAATTGAAGTGTTCGATACGGCTATAGCCTTTCTTGCCGGATTGATTATTATTCCTGCGGTATTTGCGTTTTCGGGAGGAGAAAAGAGTGCTTTAAACTCAGGTCCGGGATTGATGTTCATTACTCTTCCCAAAGTATTTGATTCCATGAAGGGTGGACAGATTATTGGTATAGCGTTCTTCGTTTTGGTTGCGTTGGCGGCTTTAACATCTTCCATTTCCCTTTTTGAAACGATGGTTTCCATTGTTATGGAGAAATTCAGTAAATCCAGAATGTTTTCAACAATAGTATGTTTTGTTGTATTGATGCTTTTGGGAATGACATCCGTTCTCGGGTACAGCTCGTGGTCAGACTTTACGCTGTTCGGTTATCAGTTCCTGGATTTTTACGATTTCATTTCAAACAATGTATTAATGCCGATCGTTGCATTCTTAACGTGCATACTGATAGGATATGTTGTTAAGACAAAGTATATTGAAGATGAAGTGTATTCAAGCGCATCCAAATTTTCATCAAAGAAGATGTACAAAATAATGATATTGGTACTCTGCCCGATATTTATGTTACTTATATTGATTACACCGTTCTTTTTAAGCTTATAAGGAGTTTGATATATGAAAAAACAGGTTTGGAAAAGCGGAAACATGCTTTATCCTCTGCCGGCTGTAATGATTAGTTGTGCCCGTGAGGGAGAACGACCGAATATTATTACGGTTGCCTGGGCAGGAACTGTCTGCTCTGATCCGGTTATGGTTTCGATTTCCGTACGTAAGGAAAGATATTCATACGACATTATCAAGGAAACAGGCGAATTTGCCATTAATCTGACGACAAAGGATCTGACATATGCTACGGATTATTGCGGTGTAAAGTCCGGTCGTGACATTGACAAATTCAAAGAAATGCACCTGACACCCATGAGTGCTTCGAAGATAAAGTGTCCGATTATCGGAGAGAGTCCGTTAAGCTTGGAATGCCAAGTTAAAGAAGTTATTGAACTCGGCTCACATGACATGTTCATAGCACAGGTGGTAGCGGTTGATGTCAGTGAAGAATACTTAGACGAAAACGGGAAGTTCAATTTGAATGATTCGGGATTGATGGTTTATTCTCATGGCGAGTATTTTGAGCTGGGAGAGAAAATCGGCAAGTTTGGATATTCGGTAAAAAAGTAAATTGTGAGCAAACAAAAAAGGCTGTGGATTATTATTCCACAGCCTTTTGAAATGCTTTTTTAGTTTGTATAGTTATCGAAGTATCCCTGAACCAATACAACGGGAGTACCCTTATCACCTGAACCTGATGTCAGGTCACACAGTGAACCGATAAGGTCTGTAAGCTGTCTGGGAGTTGTCCCTTCGGAAGCCATCTTTCCGACCAAGTTTGCATCCTTTTCACGAATACTCTGAGAAATAGCTTCTTTCAATGCTTCACCGGACAATTCTGCGAAATCGTTATCTGCAAGGTACTTAAGCTTTAACTCATTGGGAGTACCGATAAGTCCGTCTGTATGAGCAGGAGATACAACAGGATCTGCAAGTTCCCAAATCTTTCCCTTAGGATCTTTGAATGCTCCGTCGCCGTATACCATTACTTCAACATGTTTGCCTGTAGCGCGAAGAATGTTGGCCTGAATCTGCAATACCAATTCTTTGCACTCTCTGGGGAAGAGTTTAACCTGATCTTCTGTTGATTTGTTTGATCCCAAAAGACCGTATTTTTCGTTACAACCGCTTCCGTTAATGGGCTGTGTCATAATATCGTCAAGTCCGAATACGAGTTTTGCACCGGCTTCTTTAAGAATTCTCTTTGTACGTGCACGTGTATGAATATCACAGTTAATTACCTTGTCGGTATAGTTAAGGATGGCTTTTGCCTGATTTGCAAATACGATTTCAACATCGCATCCTGTTTCCTTAATTAAGTCGCTGTAGTATTCTACATAATCAACGCCTGTGAACTCATGCTTTTCGTAACCGAAAAGTTCTCTGTATTTTTCCAAAGAAAGAACATCGCTGTAAGGGTTAACTCCGGCTTCGTCGATCTTGTCGATTGAAACCAACTGGTTTCCTACTTCATCGGAAGGGTAAGAAAGCATAAGAACTATCTTCTTACAACCCAATGCGATACCTTTTAAACAAATAGCAAAACGGTTTCTGGAAAGGATAGGGAAAATAACACCTACTGTTTCTCCACCGAGCTTTGCTCTCACATCGGCAGCGATATCATCTACACTGCAGTAGTTACCCTGGGCTCTTGCAACAA
The DNA here is from genome assembly GCA_045640905.1 of Lachnospiraceae bacterium. GTDB lineage: Bacteria > Bacillota > Clostridia > Lachnospirales > Lachnospiraceae > JAILLW01. The sequence goes on along the minus strand of JAZUFW010000087.1, from coordinate 61,915 downwards.
TAGATTCCGTAATAGAGATAACGTCACGATCTCTTAATTCAAAACCTTCTGCCTGGGCAGCTTCCAATACGCTGTCTGTTACTATCTCGGATAAGTCATCACCCTGACGAATAATAGGGCAACGGATACCTCTGGATACTGTACCTACTCTACGTTCACTTGCCATTTTTGTTCCTCCATAATATTTACCAAACAATAAGCTTGTTCTTATTGCATTTCCAACAAATCACCGAAAAGTATTATATAGCATTTTTCTTCATGTGAAAATATTTTTTTTTCAAATTATGATACAATAAGGACAGTGGTTAGTGAAAAACTACTCAGAAAAACAGATTGTATTATTCGGAGACCAAGTATGAGTGTTTTAAGAAAGATATTATCAAATACAGTATTTCATATTGTAAGTTTCATTTCCTGCCTGGCGGTAGTCATATTCGAGTACCACAGAAGAAAAGATTTGCTGGCGACATTCAATTCTGTTTATGCTGTTGCTTACGTAATGTTTGCGGTGGCTTTGGCAATATTCCTGGCAGCATATTTTGATAAAAAGGCCGATTCGAAAACCATGTTTAAAGAATCTTTATCGGGATATTTCTTTATGATTTCCTTTTTTGCAATCATTTTTATTTTAAGAGGTTAATATGGAAAACAAATACAAAGAATTTTTATCATATGTTTTGATTTTTTTGGTTACCTTCGGAGCGGCATTTTCAATAATCGGAATGTCATTTATTCCGAGCGCATCCATGGAACCTACACTTTCGGTAGGAAAAAAATATCCGTATTGCAAGGTCAGTTACCTTTTTTCGGCTCCGGAACGTGGAGATATCATCATATACGACAGAGAGGGAGTTGTGTATTGCAAACGTTTGATAGGTTTACCCGGGGATCATATAAAGATTGCGGACGGATATGTCTATGTTAACGGTGAAAAACAGACTGAGGCATACGCGCACGGAGTAACAAAGGCTTATTATCAGGATGTGTATGATGTCCCTGAGGGAGAATACTTTGTTTTGGGAGACAATCGAGAAAACAGTAAGGACTCCAGAATGTGGGATTACCCGTTTATTCAAAAGAAACAAATACTGGGGCATGTTTTGCATAAAGAAAAAGGGTAATGGTCAGATATAAAAGGCGAAGACATTTTTTAACGGAGATATAAATACATGAAGAGTTTCAAGAAGAATCCGGACGATTATGCAGTCGTAACAGGTGCCAGTTCCGGAATAGGCAAACAGTTTTGCCGGGCACTGGCCAAAGAAGGCTACAATATTGTCATGGTCGCAAGAAGAGAAGAAAAATTAAGAGATCTTGCATCAGAGATAACGGATGAATATAAAGTTAAATGCGAGGTCGTGGTTGCCGATTTGTCGAAACGCAAGGAGTGCAAAAAACTTCTTACATGCATTGATTCTTTTAATTATTCAATGTTTATTAATTGCGCGGGATTCGGTGATTGCGGTTTCTTTTTATATGGCGATTTGGATAAAGAATTGGCCATGATAAACGTTAATATCAGGGCTGTTCATATTCTTACAAAGGGAGTTCTTCGTCATTTTGTAAGTATCAATAGAGGCTATCTTTTGAATGTGGCTTCATCTGCGGGATTGCTTCCTGCCGGTCCTTATATGGCAACATACTATGCTTCCAAATCGTATGTAACCAGTTTTTCACAAGCTGTAAGTCGTGAATTGAAAAACGAGAAAAAACCTGTTTATGTGGGTGTTCTGTGCCCGGGACCTGTAGACACGGAATTCAATTATGTTGCAAACGTCAAATTTTCCATAAAGGGTATTTCAGCACAAAAATGCGTGGAGGAGTGCATTCGTAAGATGAAAAAGCAAAAGACCGTGATACTGCCGGGACTTTCTATAAAATTGGCTGTATTCGGAATGCGTTTTTTGCCAAACTCACTCTGTACGCGAATGATTGAGCATCAACAAAAGAGAAAGATTTGGGGATAAGGATATGGAAAAACAAGGGGGGAGACTTGTTCTTCTTGATACAATCCGCGGAATAACCATTATCAGTATGATAATATTTCATGCCTGCTGGGATATCATGTATATCGGATTTGGTTTTTCCATGTCTTTTATGAACTCTGTGCCGGCCTATTGGTGGCAGCAGAGTATATGCTATACGTTTATTCTGCTTTCCGGATTCTGTTTTTCACTGGGTAAACATCATATAAAAAGAGGACTTCTGGCTTTGGGGGGAGGAATAGTTATTACGATTGTCACCTGCCTGGTCATTTATGATGCCAGAGATATATTCGGGGTTTTGTGGCTGATAGGAAGCAGTATTTTATTGATGTGTGTCATAGACAGAATTATTCCTCATAGTAAACCGGTGGGGATTATAGGCCTGGTCATCAGCTTTGGTGCATTTTTTGTCACACGAAATATTAATGAAGGCCGGCTCGGATTTGAATCTTTGCAGATTTGCCCTTTACCTGAAAAATTCTACAAAGGTTATCTGATGACCTTTTTGGGATTTACAGATCCCGGTTTTTATTCGAGCGATTATTTTTCATTTATCCCTTGGGTTTTCCTGTTCGCGGTTGGATATTTTGCGTACATGATTCTTTCGGACAAAGTGAAGAACTTCAAGGTGCTCAGACTTGAAATTAAGCCGCTGTCATTTATAGGGCGACATTCCCTCCTCATATATATGTTGCATCAACCGATAGTATACGGAGTACTGTATCTTTTAGGGTTATTAATTCGTAAATAACAATAGTTCACTTTTTTGATGATTTGTTTCAAAAATGAGAATATTGCATTACTTTGATTTTCTACGTTTGTAAATTCGTTTCACAAATGGTACAATTATAAAGGTTTATTTGCTACTTTAGGCATACGACAAAGGTTAATTTTTTATGGATACTTTTGAACAAACCACAAATAAAAATATCGGCAGTCAGAAAACCGAAGGAGAAACGTTCGCAAGCCGCGATGCCATGATTAAAAGTTTTTTTGGTAACTCCGGATGGGTATATGATATTGCGACCGATACTATGGAGTATGATTATTTGTCATCGCAAGATGGCAATGGTTCTGTCTGCAAGGAATTATCCGATTATTGTAATTCTATTAAGGATATGCGTCTGATTCATGAAGACGATATCCCTATTTTTGATGTTTTTTGTGCTGAAATGGCAGCAGGAAAAGAGCATATTACTGCCGAATACAGAGCGGTAGCCGAGGACTATCAGATTAAATGGTTCAGGCAGATGGCTCATACCGTTTATGACGAAGAAGGAAAGCCTGTCAAGGTTTACGGACGAAGATTTGATATTACCCGTGAAAAGGAAAAGGATACAAACGTTTCCCGTGAATTAACGCAGGACGCATTGACAGGATTATATAACAGAGAAAAAATACGTGAGCTCATCAATGAGAATTTTGCAAAGGACGATGGCCTTCAGAAGGCTATTATTCTGATTGATGTTGACAGATTTAAGGAAATAAACGATTCGTTCGGAAAGATGTATGGCGATATAGTTTTGCAGACAATTTCCGGAGTTATATATACCAACTTTATGTCGAAGGATTTGGTCGGAAGAATAGCAGGTGACCAGTTCATAGTATTCTGTGATGATATTTCAAAGGAAAAGGTTCATGAACTGGTAGAACAGCTAAGACAGAGATTACCGGTTAATGTGCCCATCAGAGACGAAAGACAGGTATCTGTTTCTGCAGGAATAGCTTTCTATCCGGATAACGGCAGAGAATTCGATTTGCTTTATTCACGTGCCGATATTGCCTTGTTAAAAGCTAAAAAGGCCGGTGGTGATTGCTATCTTGATTTTGATTATCCGTCGATGAAAGAGATTTTCGCAGGATATACCTATATGAAGATGGGTTCCTTTGATGAGGATGAATCAAGACAGGTTAAATCAAACAGCAAAATCAATAAGAAACTGTTTGATTTCGCATTCGATACTTTATCCAAAGAAAATGATATTAAAGAAGCTGTCGGTCAGATTTTTGAAGAGGTTGGTCTTCATTACGGAATAGACAGAGCCATTCTTCATGAAAGAGATGACGCTTCTGATTTGATAGATATCAGTGTTTATTGGGAAAAGGACAATAAGAGCATAACGAGTTCCCAAAATGTAATTAATACATATATCTGGGAACAGCTTGAAAAAGAGCAGGATGAAGAAGGGTACCTTATTTTTGAGGACGGCAGATCTCAGACGCTGGACTTCTTCAGAGAGATAGTACAATTAAAGAATCCTCCGGTTTCGGCGATTTTGTTCTCCATCATGGACTCTTCTTCGATGGCAGGCCTTATTTCATTTGAAACTTATGAGGAGCATGTATTTAAGGCAAATGAAATAGCAACCTTAAAGAGTATTGTTCACCTGATCAGCTCATATCTTTTGGGACATATGGTTAAGCAACAGCTTGAAGCTGAAGCTATTATTAACCGTAATGTAATGGATTCTCAGAAGATTGTATATTACATAATAGACAGAGATACTTATGAAGTTAAATATGTGAGCAAGGCGGCAAAGGAAGTATTTAAGAAGATGTCATACGGCAGAAAATGCTATGAATGCATCGATAATCCGGAGCCTTGTGCATGCTGCCCTGTTTTAAAGGATTTGTCTGCGGAAAACACTACCGAGTTTTATGATGATTATCTCGACAAATGGTATACGTTGACCGCTACTCCGATGAAATATACAAATAAGGATAAGGATGTTCTTGTTTGTGTTTCCGATGTAACCGAATTTCTCTATAAAGTTAAGGGAGAGGATTCCTTAACGGTTGCGGACAGTTTTGATAAATTCATCGTAGGTGCTACGAAGTCACTTATGAAAAAGGATGACCAGTTTACTATTGTTTGTGCAGGTATCCATGAGTTTTCGAAGATTAATGATGAATACGGATATGTTGTCGGAGACGAGGTTCTGAAGGAATTCGCCAAAATCATGAAGCGCGATTTGAAAGAGGGCGAACTTCTTTGCAGAATAAAGGGCGATGATTTTGTTCTTTTGAAGAAAAAGGCCGATGATGCATTAAAGGATTACTTTAAGATATGTTCGGGATTACTGACGGATGAATTCCGAAAGACCAATCCCAATATAGAGATTAATTGTTTTGCCGGACAGTATTTAATATCTGACGAAGATGAATATGTGAACCAATGCGTTGATAATGCCATGAAGGCACGCGCGGTTGCCAGCCAGGATATCAGTAAACAGGGTGGTTTTTATACATATTCTCATGAATTTGTAATAAAGGAACAAGAAGAAGCAGCACTTCAAAAGAAGATGAAGCAGGCCCTGTCTACCGGAGGCTTTAAAGTATATTTCCAGCCTAAGGTTGATGTGGATGACGGCTCAATAATTGGAGCCGAGGCTTTGGTCAGAATGCAGGATTCCGACGGCAAGATGGTTTCTCCCGGCTTATTTATTCCTTTGGCTGAAAAGACCGGAATGGTTGTAGACATAGATACATATGTTTATGAGCAGACATTCGCTTACATGCATAAATGGTTGGAAGAGGGAAAGAAGATTCCGCTTGTTTCGGTTAATGTCAGCCGACTTCATCTGCTTAATGATGAACTTCCGAACAGGATGAAGGCGTTGAGCGAGAAGTATGAGCTTAAACCGTCTCAAATAGAATTGGAAATTACGGAGAGCGTATTCTTCGAAGATACCGAACGACTTATTGAGATGATAAAACGATTAAAGGATATAGGATTTGTTATTTCAATGGATGATTTCGGTTCCGGATATTCTACCTTGAATTTCATGAAAGAATTACCCGTAGATGTGATTAAGATAGACGGCGGTTTCTTTATGAAAAATGAGATGGATAAGAAATCAAAGGCCATTATTTCCGCAATCATTCAATTAACCAAGAATCTGGAATTTACCACTGTTTCAGAAGGCGTGGAAACGGAAGAGCAGGTTCAGTTTATCAGAGAACAGGGCGGAACTTGTGTCCAAGGTTATTTCTTCTATAAACCGATGCCGGCCGAAGAGTTTGAGAAATTATTATAAAGAATTATAAAAATGAAGAAGGTTCCGATATCGGAACCTTCTTTATTATTTATAAAAAAGAAAATCCTGAATCCGCACAATGCAAATCCAAGACCTTCAGCGTACACCGCCAGGGGTTCGAACCCTGGACACCCTGATTAAGAGTCAGGTGCTCTACCAACTGAGCTAGCGGTGCATATATATGTTTTATCGCGAAACGCAAGTGTTATTATAATATAGTGTTTTTCCAAATGCAAGCATAAATTTTATTTTTTTATTTTAAATAATCCGATAAAGCAGCAAATTCGGACAAAGACAGTCTTTCACCGCGGATATTTTCATCCAGATTCATCTTGTTTAAGGCTTCTTTTACCTGTTCACGATCCAATCCCAGTCCACCGTTTACCAAACTGTTAGCCAAAGTTTTTCTGCGCTGGTTAAATGAAGCACGAATTATGGCAAACATGAATTTTTCGTCTTTTACATTGACAGGAGGGTTTTCATGCGACTTTAGTCGAATGACTGCCGATTCGACATTCGGTTTAGGAATAAAGCATTCGGGAGATACTATGGTTATTATTTCGGGCTTCGAATAGAATGAAACAGCCAAAGATAATGCACCGTAGTCTTTTGATCCGGGACCTTCCTGCATCCTTTTTGCCACTTCTTTTTGAACCATAACGGTTATGCTGTCTATTTTTACGTGCGATTCAAATAATCCCATAATAATGGGAGTAGTAATGTAGTAAGGAAGATTTGCTACTACTTTAATGGGTTTATTGTCGTTCTCTTCGGATACCAAACGGTTAATATCGAGTTTGAGAATATCTTCATTTATTATTGTTACATTATCATACATAGACAAAGTATCGCTCAAAATGGGAATAAGGGCTTTATCTATTTCTACTGCGATGACTTTTTTGGCGCGTTCGGCCAGATATTGTGTCATGGTACCGATACCCGGACCGATTTCAAGGACGGTATCTTCTTTTGTTACTTCGGCGCCACTCACTATCTTGTCCAGGATATGAGCATCTATTAAGAAATTCTGTCCAAAACGTTTTTGAAAATTGAAGTTGTATTTATCGAGAATTTTTAAGGTTCCCGAAATGTTATCTAAGGTTGGCATATTCCGTATACTCTCTTTGCGTTTTCGGTGGTAATTTTGATGATTTCTTCTTCGGGTATATCTTTAATCTGTGACAGGGCTGATACGACATACTTGATGTTTCTTGAATCGTTTCTTTCTCCGCGATGCGGTACGGGAGCCAGATACGGACAATCTGTTTCGAGGACAATTCTGTCCATCGGTAGCATATTCACTACATCGATCAGTTTCTTGGCATTCTTAAACGTCAATACTCCGCCAATTCCGACATAGAATCCCATATTCAGGTATTCTGTGGCCATTTCGGGAGAGTATGAAAAGCAGTGGATTATTCCTCCAATCTCTTCGGCATGCTGTTCTTTCAGGATATCAAGAGTATCCTTTGCAGCATCTCTTGAATGAATAATCATGGGAAGACTGACATCGCGTGCCATCTGAATCTGACGTATGAACCATTCTTTCTGAATCTCTTTTGGCGGCTCTTCATAGAAATAGTCGAGACCTATTTCGCCGACGCTTACCACTTTTCCACCATTATATATGGCGTTGTCCAAGCATAATTGCTTTAGTTCATTCAACTTTTCTTCAGTCATTTTTTCGACTTCCGACGGGTGAATGCCTATGGCACAGTACGCAAAAGGGTATTGCTGTGCGATTTTTAATGAGTCAAGGCAGCCTTGATATTCGGCGCCTACATTTACGAATCCCTCGACACCATCGTCCCTAAGAGCCGGTATCAGAGTGTCGCGATCTTCATCAAAAGCTTTATCGTCATAATGAGCGTGTGTATCAAAAATCATAAGTTGTTCCTCTTTTTAATGTATAGTGTATCACATCTTTCCGTATTATTCATTTCCGCATGTATTTATGGTATACTTAAAGTCTGTATGAGAGGTACATTTTTATGGGAATGAAAGAAATATCTGCGGGAACAGTTATATATGAAACCGAACAAAAAATAGATACTTTGTATTTGGTGGTTAAAGGGCTTATTAAGGCATCCTTTCCGGGCGGTGAATATTTTTTGAAAAACGGGGATATTGTCGGATTGGCCGACTTAAGCTCGAAGGATACTTTGTTAAAGTATGAAGCTATCGAAAAAACTTCTGTGGTGACGTATGAATTCGATGGCTCTGTGTCTGATTTTCTGGGAAAGAATAAAGATGTAACGAAGTATTTTCTGGCATCGTTATTCAGTCAACTCGAAAGCATCTCGGGACAGTATCTTTTGGTAAAGAACGAGTATCAATGTCTAAAAGATTACTTAATCACCTGCAATGAAGATTATAAGATGTTTTGCGATAAAATATCTCTTTCTCCGAGCGAACTTGAAAACTATGATGAAGTAACTCAGTTTAGTTTTGAAGATGTTCTGCCCGAATGGGTAACGGGATATTATGCCATTTTGCAGGAGATAGTAAAGCAGTCCGAACTTGGAAACACCAACTGTGATTTTATTACCGGTTTGATGGTTAAGTCCAGTCGTGACATTCGCGAAATGATCTCTTTGAGCGGTGAAATTGAAAGCTATGAGGCGGATATATTGAATCTTCTTATGAATGAGAATTCATTGGATATGTTTGAAATGTATGTCTCATTGTATACCAAAGCAGTTAAGAAGCTGGGAATGGACGATCGGGCAATCGGGCAGATTTACCGTGCAATGGAAGATATCCTCATGCAGGCAGAGACCCGAGGTATCAGTGAAGAATCATTTTTTGACAGACGAAAGAGCGAATACAAAAAGGTTCTTGAAAATGCCGAGCAAATTGCACAGAATCACAAGGAAAATGAAGAAATATACGGAAGCAATCAGACTGAAAGCTTAAATGATTCTTTGAATACCATTTTGAATTATGCCGAGCCTGATGAAGAAATAAAGAAAGCATTTTATGAGCATGTTACCGAATATAAAAAGACGGTAAATAAGAACGGAACAGAGGACGATGTCAGGTTACTCAGACAACGCCTGGCCAAGGAATTTAACGAGGTTTATATAGCAGCTTTCCTAAAGGCTGCAAAGGACTCGGATGTTCCTGCCGTGCTGAAAATGTTCTTTAACTTCGGATATGTTGATGAAGAACTGGTAGGTATGGAGAACGCCGTTTATCTGTATAATTTGATTTCAAAATTGCCGACCGATCCCGAAAACGGAATATATTCAATGTTCGAATGGCTTCTTGATATTTATAACGGCAAAAAAGACCCTTGCAGAAATGAATTCGAGACTGATTATGCGGATTATCTCCATGAAGAAATGCGTAACAAACGTATTTCCAAAGAAGAGGAAGCGTCATTATTCAAAGATCCTGAAGGAAGAGTCAGATATGAACTCGAGAATGTATTTCCTACCGTTAATAAAACGACGACGGGTCGAATATCTACATTCTGTCCGCTGCTTTCGGAGCATAATGCTTTAAAGCCTTTCGAAAATATGCTGGTTACGGCTTCGAATGTTTCCGAGTGCATTAATATGATTCGAAATATTGATTTTGGAGCCTTTTATCGTGAAACCGTATTTGCGGATCCGGTGATAAATAAAGAATACATAGATATTGAGATTATTCCCGATATCATACTTACTCCGAATATAGGAAGCCGTGGCATTATGTGGCAGGAAATCGAAGGAAAGAGAAGAACTACTCCCGCCAAGATGTTTTGCTCCATATTCCAGCAGGAGGATCTACAGACACAGTTGCTTCGTCTGACCGGACAGTTTAGATGGGAAATGTGTAAACGTGTTCAGGGAGCCAGATGGAACGATGTTTCCGAAAGGTCACTTACTTCCGAATATTTCGATTATGTTCAGTACTATAGAAAGAACAACGAATTGTCTCCTGAGGCAAAGGAAAAGATTAAAAATGATATGACCCGATGCAAGAATTCTTTCCGAGAAATGTTTATCAGGGACTATATCGTATGGATGCAGTTTGAAAGTAACGGTTCACCCAGATTAAACAAGGTCGCTCGAGGCATAATGTTCACATATGTTCCTTTTTCGAAAGCTTCCCGCGATAAACTGTCGATTAATCCGATGTACAAGGATATGATAGAGCACTATGATACCAAACAGAAAGCCAAGATTCACAGAATGGATAACCTTGTTAAAAAGATTAAGAACGCAGGAAAAGAAGTCCCTGAGGAGATTGAAGCTCAGATTGAGTTCTTAAATGCGTGAACCCTTGGGGACGGGGTCAGAAGGTCAAAATAGAAGGATAAGATTGCAGGAAAAGCAAACTTATCCTTTTTTATGTGCGATAAGGCGTCAAGCGGATATTGTGCTTCCACAAATATCCATTTGACGCCAAAGTTCAATCGAGTAGGAACCCGCCTACTCGATTGTGCATATAATGATTTACGCTCCTTTTTGCATGTGAGATATTTCATAGCCATTTTTCATTGACTGGGGGGGTCGATAGGGTATATTAACAGTAGGTTTCTATACTCAAGGGGGCGTTATTATGCAGAATAAGACAGGATACCCGTCTATCGACAGACCGTGGAAGAAATTCTACACAAAGGAAAAACTGGAAAGCCTTGTACCGCAGGAAAAAATATTTAGTGCGATATATGAGACAAATATCCGGTTTCCAAACGATGTAGCGCTTTCATATTATGGCAAATCGATAAGTTACGGACAACTGTTTGAAAATATAGATTTAGTCGCCAATGCGCTATGGGCACAGGGCGTGAGAAAGGGCGACATAGTCACAATGATGCTATTAAAGCAACCGGAAGCAGTGTACTTGGCTTATGCATTAAGCAAGATAGGTGCCATTATTAATTTTATAAGTGTTTTATCAGGTGAGGAAGAGATAGTTCATTACCTGAATGAAGCTCAGTCTGATGTTTTGGTTGTTCTTGACCTCTTTAATTCCAAAGTTGAATCGATAATCCATCAAACGAAAGTTGATAAAGTGATTTCCGTAAGTTTATGTGAAAGCATGCCGTTCTTTACAAAAATGATTGCCGGGAAAAAGCTTAAGGCAGAGTATCCGCAAGAATTTATCAAGTGGAAGGACTTTTTGCGTCTCGGGAAAGGAGCATTCGCTGAAGAAAGTGAATATGTGTCGGGGGAAACTGCATTTTTAGGGCATACCGGAGGGACAACCGGACTTCCGAAAGGGATAGAACTATCTGATGATGTTATTAATGGAATAGCTGATGAGTACAGAATGAATCTGACATCTCAAAGAGGTGATACATATTTAGATACCATAGTTCCATTTCATGTGTATGGCTTCGTGGTGAACACACATATGCCGTTAATGCTTGGAATGAAAACAGTTATTCTACCAAAGGTAGAAGTAGCTGACATGAGTCGTGTTTATATGAAATATAAACCGACTCATGTCAGCTCGATTCCGACTTACGTAGAACCCGTAATCGAGATGACAGGGAAGAACTTGAAGTACTTTAAGACAGTTGGCGCCGGCGGAGAAGGAATGACGCCTGAAATGGAAGAAAAAATAAATGCGGCATTGGAAAGTGGCGGAAGTGATGCCAGGTGCCTCAATGGGTATGGAATGTCGGAGGTGGGTTCGACAGCGTGTACCTGCCAACCCCATGCAAGAAAACGAGGAAGTGTTGGAATTCCGCTAAGCAGGAATGTGTTTGCAGCTTTTGATCCGGACACAGGGGCTGAAAAGAAATATTGTGAAGAAGGAGAAATCTGTATACAGTCACCTTACCTTATGAATGGTTATTATAAAAACCAAGCGGCGACGAACGAAATCGTAAAGCAGCATGCAGACGGACATTTGTGGGTACATACAGGAGACATTGGATATGTGGATGAAGAAGGCTTTGTATTTATCAAAGGCAGAATTAAGAGAATCATATTAACATATGATAACGGAATCGCTACGAAGATTTTCCCGGATAATGTTGAAAATGTGTTGAAAAAGGATGAAGCGGTTGCTGCTGCCTGTGTAGTCCCTATGGATATCAATGAGATGCCGGTAAAATTGACTGCTTTCATAGAAAAGAATTCAAACGCCAAAGATAGTGATGATGAAATAATACTACGCTTAAAAGATCTCTGTACTCGTGAGTTACAGGCGTTTGCTGTACCGACAAAGTATATATTCATTGATAAAATGCCGGTTACCGCAGTCGGAAAGGTGGATTATAAGGCATTGGAAAAGCGCTGAAAAATCATATAAATTCATGAATTTGTAGATTGACATATGTCGGATTTATCTTATAATTTAGGTAAATCCGACTTTTTTTAATTAAAATTAATTGAGAGGAACTTAAAAATGGCCATTGCACATTTCGAGAACTTATCCAATGATGTTTCGCATTTATTTAAACTTGATACCCCCAACACCAGCTATGTATTGGGTGTGGTAGATAAAGAAGGCTATGTAGGACACTTCTATTACGGCAAGTCGCTTAATGACTATCATCTCGAGAATGCTCTGTATATTGACAGATATCCGTTTACGCCATCGAATAATGAAAGAGAACGATGCTCGTTTATGGATTATTTTCCGACCGAATATTCATCAAACGGTCTCGGTGACTACAGAGAGAGCTCCATAGCTGTAGAAACCAAGGGTGGTAATATGGCAGTCGGAATTAATTACAAAGGCTATGAAATCTATAATGGAAAGAATAAATTGCAGGGCCTGCCGACAACTTTCGGAAAAGAAGATGAGGTCAGCACGCTTGTTGTTCACTGCATGGATAATGTTCTCAATTTAAAAGTAGACCTTGTCTATTCGGTTTTTGAAGATTGTGATGTTATTACCAGAAGCGTACGAATCATAAATGACGGAGATGATATCTTTTTAACAAAAGCGTATTCGGCATGCTTTGATATGGAGAATCGGGATTTTGAAGTTACTACTTTACATGGTTCCTGGGCCAGAGAACGCCATATGGAGAGCCTTAAGGTAGGTCATCAGAAGATTTCCGTTGAGTCTGTGCGTGGCGAATCTTCGCATCAGGATCACCCGTTTATTATGATTACAACGCCCGGAACGAATGATGAATATGGTGAAGTCTATGCCATGAACTTCGTTTATTCGGGGAACTTTAAAACCACGATTTCAAGCAATCAGTTTGATATGGTCAGAACTACCATGGGTATACATCCTGATGGATTTAAGTGGCATCTTTCAACCGGTGAGATTTTTGAAACGCCTGAAGTGGTTATGGTTTATTCGGGATGCGGAATCGGTAACATGAGCCGCACTTATCATGATTTTTACAGAAATCATTTGTTAAGAAGCCCGTATACTCATAAGAAAAGACCGATTTTGATAAACAACTGGGAAGCTACATATTTTGATTTTAATGAAGAAAAACTCTATTCGATTGCCGAAACGGCATCAAAACTGGGCATAGAGATGCTGGTTATGGATGATGGTTGGTTTGGCAAAAGAGATGATGACAACAGCTCTTTGGGAGATTGGAAGGTTAACGAAAACAAACTTCATGGCGGATTAAAGCCCTTGGTTGACAGAGTTAATAAATTGGGAATGAAGTTTGGAATCTGGTTCGAGCCGGAGATGGTGTGCCCTGATTCAGACCTTTACAGAGCTCATCCCGATTGGGCAATTTCCATAAAGGGACGTGAGGCTACCCGAAGCAGAAATCAGCTGGTACTTGATATCAGTCGACCCGATGTCAGGGATTATGTCTATGAGAGCGTTGCAAATATATTAAGAAGTGCCAACATAGAGTATGTTAAATGGGATATGAACAGGCAGCTTACGGATATCGGCTCTGCTTATCTTGATTCGGAACATATGGGAGAACTTTACCACAGGTATGTCCTGGGAGTTTACGAACTCCAGGAAAGACTGCTATGCGAATTCCCCAATCTCCTTTTGGAAAACTGTTCCGGAGGAGGCGCAAGATTTGATCCCGGTATGTTGTATTACAGTCCTCAGATTTGGTGCTCGGATGATACTGATGCCATAGAAAGATTGAAAATTCAGGAAGGAACGGCGCTGGTTTACCCTTTGTCGACCATGGGCGCGCATGTATCCGATTGTCCCAATCACGCGGTGTTTCGTGTTACACCTTTTGAAACACGCGGACACGTAGCGTTGGCGGGAACTTTCGGTTATGAGCTTGATGTAACGAAGATTCCGGAAGAAGACAGGAAAATGATTCCTGAACAGATTGAACTTTATCATAAATATAATGATTTAATCAGAGAAGGTGATTATTACAGAATAGCTTCATATAGTGAGAATCATCTGTTTGACTGTTACGGAGTTGTAAGCAAAGACAAATCAGAAGCCTTATATACATATGTTCAGGTTATGTCACAGGCGAATTGTAAATGCCGAAAAATTCGTTTCAAGGGCTTAAAGGCAGATGCATTTTACACAATTGACGATGACGAGCATGTATATTCCGGCGACATTCTTATGAAAGCAGGATATTTGATTGATCCTATGCAAGGCGATTATAGGAGCAGATTGATTCATATTAAAGAAATCCGTAAGGAGGAAAACTAATGTCGAAGTCAGTTAAGTTATCGGATATTGCTAACCAGCTAAACGTAAGTACGGTTACGGTTTCGAAAGCTCTTTCCGATCAAAAGGGAGTAAGCGAAGAATTAAGATTAAAAATCAAGGCTATCGCGTCGGAATTGGGATATATTTCACCGTCGGCGGCAAAACTGCGGGATGATAAAAAGTCTTACAATATCGGAGTGATTGTTTCTCAAAGATATTTTGACCAATCCCAGTCGTTTTACTGGCTTATGTACCAGGAACTTGCCACAAAGGCGAATGCAAAGAATTGCTTTACAATGCTCGAGGTGGTTTCCGAAGAAGACGAAAATGCATCATCAGCGCCTAAATTGCTTGAGGGAGACAGAATTAACGGACTTATCATTATCGGAATGATGAAGACTTCTTATCTAAAGACTGTCAGCGAGCATGCCAAGGTGCCTATAGTCTACCTCGATTTCTACAATAAAGAGTGCGAAAAGGATGCCGTGGTAAACGACAATTATCTCGGAATGTATCAGCTTACGGATTATCTGTGCTCGCTGGGACATAAAAAGATTGCTTATGTCGGGACGTTGTTTGCAACCAACAGTATTACCGACAGATATTTCGGATACCTTAAGGCATTGTATGAAAACGGAATTGAAATTCGACAGGACTACGTGATTAATGATCGATATATTGATTCGGGGTCCGTATCCGATTATGACATTATGCTTCCGGATGATATGCCTACGGCTTTTGCCTGTAACTGTGATGTTGTTGCCGTAAATCTGATTAAGATGCTGAATGAAAGAGGCCTTAGGGTACCTGAGGATATCTCCGTAATCGGATTTGACAATTACGCATTTCAGAATGAGAATACTTTGGGACTGACAACCTATGCGGTGGATGTGAAAGCAATGGCGCAGAAGGCAGTAAAGATTATTGCCCGTAAGATGTCGGGAGACTATATAAATTACGGCGTCAGTGTTATTCAGGGCCGGGTTATTGTCAGAGAATCCGCACAGAAGTTATGATTTCTAATAATTAACAATATTGAATTTTCATGGACTTGCAAAAACGATTTGCAAGTCCATTTTTTAACTAAAAATTAACTAAATCGATTTACTAATCACGCTAATTTCTTAGCTAAATACCCCTTAATTTATGTAAATAATCACCAAACGACGGAACTAAAATTTGGCTAATATGTAAGAAAACGCGTAAAAACGGGCGTTTTTGCGAAAAAATACATGAAAAAGTATTGACTTAATTTTTTAACTAAATATAATTAAACCTAACTTAATAATAGTTAACAAA
Organism: Lachnospiraceae bacterium; assembly: GCA_045640905.1. Taxonomy (GTDB): domain Bacteria; phylum Bacillota; class Clostridia; order Lachnospirales; family Lachnospiraceae; genus JAILLW01. The sequence goes on along the minus strand of JAZUFW010000087.1, from coordinate 46,029 downwards.
TTCCACACAAAGGAATTAAATTAACCAAGGAGGAAATAGTTATGAAACTAAAAAAAGTATTGGCAATCACTTTGGCAGCAGCTATGACATTTTCGATGGTAGCTTGCTCTTCAAGTGAAAGCGCTGCTCCTGCATCGGCTGATTCAACCGAAAGTGCTGCGCAGGAACAGGTTGAAACAACAACAGAAGCAACAACTGAAGCATCAACAGATGCAGCTGCAGAAGAAGTTGCAGCACCCGAATTGAGCTACACAGCAATCAACATTGAGGACGGAAGCTTAGCCGGAACTACAGCAACTATCAAGTTCATCCATCATAAGACAGACCGTGCAGAAGACGGAACAATGGATGCAATGGCTGCTGAATTCAACAAAGAATTCCCTAATATCACAGTAGAGATGGAAGCAATTACCGATTATGCCGAAGATTCATTACTTCGTCTTTCAACAGGTGACTGGGGCGACATAATGTTTATCCCTGCTGTGGACAAAGCAGACTTGTCGACATACTTCATGCCTTTGGATACAAAGGACAACCTCGCTGCCACATTGAACTTTGCTGACCAGTGGGAAAAGGATGGCTTAAGCTACGGAATTCCTTACATGGCTAATGCACAGGGTGTTCTTTATAACAAGAGAATTTTCTCTGAAGCAGGTATTACCGCCCTTCCTACAACACCTACAGAGTTCCTTGCAGATTTACAGCTCGTAAAGGACAACACAGATGCTATTCCTTTATATACCAACTATGCTGCAGGATGGACCATGGGTGCATGGGATGCATACATCGGATGCGTTTCAAACGGTGATAACACATACATGAATCAGAAACTCGTTCATACAGCAGAACCTTTCTCTGATCCCGGAGATGACACCGGAGCATACAACGTATTCAGAATTCTCTATGATGCTTGTGCTAACGGACTTATTGAAGATGACTATACAACAACAGACTGGGAAGGCTGCAAGGGCATGCTTAACAGAGGCGAAATCGCTTCAATGGTTTTGGGCTCATGGGCTTATGCACAGATGTGTGAAGCAGGAGATACTCCCGAAGATGTAGGATATATGCCTTTCCCTGTTACAATCGGCGGAACTCAGTATGTTCCTGCAGGCGGAGATTATTCATACGCAATCAATGTTAATTCTTCAGATGAAAACAAGCTTGCTTCATTGATTTTCATTAAGTGGATGACTGAAAAGTCAGGCTGGTGCTTTAACGAAGGCGGATATTCAGTAGTTAAGGGCGGACAGAATCCTGATATGTATGCAGCATTTTCAGGATGCGAAGTCCTCACTGATCAGCCCGCATTGGCAGGTGAAGAAGATTTCCTTAACCAGATGAATGCAGAATCAGAACTTTCAATCAATGCCGGCGGTAACGATAAGGTTCAGAGAATTGTTGAAGCTGGTGCAACAGGTTCCGAAGAGTTTGCAGATATTATGGCAGATTGGAACAGCGCTTGGCAGGATGCACAGTCAGAATTAGGAATAGAAGTTTTGTATTAATTGTACCAATCAAGTTAATAAAGGGCCGAGGGGCATATTCTCCTCGGCTCTGACTAACTTGGAAGGAATTGGTACAGGGGTGAATTAAGAAAGGTATGAACTATGAAGAACAAAAGAACTTTTGGGGAATGGGCACGAAGTAGAGACGGACAAAAGGTATTCGTAATGGTTGCCTTCATGATTATTCCTTTATTGCTCTTATTTGTGTTTACATATTTGCCTTTCGGCGAAATGTTCGGATTCAGCTTTTATAACATGAAGTATGTCGGAGCAAGAAAGTTCGTCGGATTGAAAAATTATATAAAAGTATTTCAGCGTGATGATTGCTTTTCGGCATTGAAACTAAGTCTCTATTATATGTTGGGATCCGTTGTACAGCTTTCGCTAGCCTTGTACCTGGCTACCATCCTGAGCTTCAAAGTTAAGGGTGGCAGCTTGTTTAAAGGATTTATGTTTTTCCCTTTTCTGATAAACGGAATAGCTATCGGTTTCATTTTCAAATTCTTCTATACCAGAGGATTTGTGTTCGACACTATTTTGAGCTGGTGCGGATTTAATCTCGAGAATTTACCGTATTGGCTGAAGGACCAAAGCATAAACAACTTCTCACTGGTAGGAACCAGTGTATGGAGATATTTCGGTCAGAATATGGTTTTGTTCATAGGCGCAATTATGTCTGTGGATGCGGAATTGTACGAGGCGGCCATGCTCGACGGAGCCGGAAAATGGCAGCAGTTTAAGTACATTATTCTTCCGAGTATAAAAACCATTGTCGTTTTGAACGTGATTTTATCAATAACAGGTTCATTAAGTGCTTTTGAACCGCCTTACGTTATTACCGACGGTGCCAACGGAACCGGAACCTACTTTGTGGTTATGCATGAAATAGCTCATACACAGCAAAAGGTCGGGCTGGCTTCGGCGATGGCCATAGTTTTACTCATTATTATTTTGATAGCAACTTTGTTGCAGAAACTTTTCTTTAAGTATGTGTTCAAGGATGCAGAGGATGAGGACAAACATGCATCCGAAAAGAGAGAACGGAGACTGCAAAGATATGCAAGATTAAAAGGAGGGAAAAGAGCATGAAAAACAAATTCCGTGTAGGAACGCTTATTTTCGGGATATTGAAATATGCTTCCCTCATATTCTTTTCGTTTGTTGCGATTATTCCGGTGGTATCATGCGTGATTACTGCCTTTAAGGATGATGTTGAATATCAATCCACAAACGTTATGCAGCTTCCTTCGAACTGGCTTAACTTTGATAATTTCCTTGCTGCTTTTCAAAAGGCAGGGATGGGAAAGGCTTTCATTAATTCGTCAATCATTTTGGTGTTGGTGCTGATATTATCGACGCTCATAGGAACACAGTTGGCTTATGTATTGAACCGATTCAAGTTTTTCGGAAATACCATAATAAGAGCTTTGTTCCTGTTTGCTTCACAGCTTCCCGGTGTAGCCATGCAGATATCGGTTTACTCGATAATGTACAAACTCGGGTTTATCAATTCCCTGCTTGGATACGTGGTTTTGATGTGCGGAACCGACATCATTTCAATATACATTTACATACAGTTTTTTGAAAACATAGATTATTCGCTCGATGAGTCGGCCATTATGGACGGCGCCAATTATTTCAAAATATTCTATCGCATACTGCTTCCGCTCCTGAAGCCGGCTATAGTTACCAGCTGTATTTTAAAGGGTGTGGGAACCTACAACGAATACTACTGTGCAAACCTGTATTTGCAGGACAAAACAAAGTATGCCACAGTAGCGACCTCCCTATATACGTTTGTAGGTCCTTTGGGCAGCAAATACAACTTAATATGTGCGGGAGTAATTATATCCCTCCTACCTGCGCTTATAGTGTTCATTTGCTGCCAGAAGCAGATATATTCAGGCCTTACAGCCGGTGCGGTTAAAGGCTAAGTGAGGGATGAAACAATGATTGAAGAGATCGAAAAAGAACTTCTGACTAACATTATTCCGTTTTGGAGAAATCTAAAGGACGAGAAGTTTGGCGGATATTTCGGATTCATGGGAACGGATCTGATTCTTAACAAAAACGCCGATAAGGGCTGCATTCTAAACAGCAGAATACTTTGGTTCTTCTCAAATGCCTATACACTTTTGAAAAATAGAGAGTACCTCGATGAGGCGACACACGCCTATAGGTTTCTGAAGGACAGATGTCTCGATAAAGAAAACGGCGGAATATTCTGGTCAATGAAATATGACGGGACTGTTTCCGAATCGATAAAGCATACGTATAATCAGGCTTTTGCGATATACGCGCTGTCTTCATATTATGAAGCCTCGGGCGATGCCGAAGCGCTGAACACGGCATTTTCGATTTATCAAACAATAGAAGAAAAATGTACGGATGAGTTCGGATACCTTGAAGCGTTTGATGCAAACTTTAATGCCATCGAAAATGACAAACTGTCCGAAAACGGAGTAATGGCGGACAAAACAATGAATACGTTGCTCCATGTTCTTGAAGCATATACCGAATTATATCGCGTTTCAAAAGAACAAAATGTAAAAGAAAAACTCTGCCGAATATTGGATCTGTTTGCAGCTAAGATATACAATCCGGTCCTTGAGCGACAGGAAGTTTTCTTTGATTCCGAATATAACAGTATTTTGGATTTACACTCTTTCGGACATGACATTGAGACGGCCTGGCTTCTTGACAGAACCGTGGAAATAATATGTGAAAACAAATACGAAAAGCTGATTAGTCCAATTACTAAAGCACTGACAAAGAAGATATACGAAACGGCTTTTGACGGACACTCGTCGGCCTACGAATGTGACAGAGGTGTCATAAATGAGCATCGCGTATGGTGGGTTCAGGCTGAAGCAATAGTAGGATTTGTTAACGGTTACATGAAAGATTCCTCAAAGACAGAGTATCTTAAAGCTGCCGAAAGCATATGGCAGTTTGTAAAGGAATATATCGTTGACAAACGAGCAGAATCCGAGTGGTATCAGGAGGTTTCAAAAGAAGGAATTCCATTTGAGGACAAACCGATTCTGGAGCCTTGGAAATGCCCGTATCATAACGGAAGAATGTGTTTTGAAATAATAAAAAGAGGAGTGATTTAGTATGCATCCCAAATATTATGAAGAACAGAAAAAATACGAAGAACTGATAAAAAAGCCAAACAAAGTGGATGAAAGTTTTTACAACGGGATTTATGAAAGATACGTCAACCCGGTACTGACTCGCGAACATGCACCTTTGATATGGCAGTACGATCTCGATGAAAAGACCAATCCCTATTTCATGAAACGTCTGGGAATCAACGCGGTTCTTAATTCCGGAGCAATAGAGATGGACGGCAAGTATTACCTCGTAGCCCGTGTTGAGGGCGATGACAGAAAGTCTTTCTTTGCGGTTGCTGAGTCTCCGAATGGAATTGATCATTTTGAGTTTTGGGATTATCCGATTCTCTTGGATGACGTATGCCCTGAGGAAACCAACGTATACGACATGCGACTTACCAAGCATGAGGATGGATATATTTACGGAGTGTTTTGCTCGGAGAGCAAAGACACAAGTGTTAACGACCTGTCGGCAGCTGTTGCGGCAGCAGGCATTGTTAGAACCAAGGACCTGAAGACTTGGGAACGACTTCCCAATCTTGTAACCTTAAATTCACCTCAGCAAAGAAACGTATGTCTGCATCCTGAATTTGTTGATGGAAAATATGCTTTTTATACACGCCCAATGGATGATTTCATTGAAACGGGCTCCGGCGGCGGAATCGGCTTCGGATTGTGTGACGATATTACTCATGCAGTAATAGATGAAGAAAAAATGACATCTTTGCGCAAATATCACACTATTACGGAAGCGAAGAACGGTGCCGGCGCAACACCTATCAAGACCGAAAAGGGATGGATTCACATAGCACACGGCGTACGTAATACGGCTGCGGGATTGAGGTATGTCATATATGCGTTTGCCACGGATTTGAATGATCCTTCAAAAGTTATTGCTGAACCTTCGGGACTTTTAATCGGGCCTCGCGGTGATGAAAGAGTTGGTGATGTTTCGAATGTGGTTTTTACAAACGGAGCAATCGCGAAGGACAATGGTCAGGTATATCTTTACTATGCTTCGTCGGACACCCGTATGCACGTTGCGACCACAACGATAGATCGATTGATCGACTATGTGTTCAATACACCCGAGGATCCTCAAAGATCCGTCAAATGTGTAGAACAACGATATAAATTGATAACCGACAACTTAAACTACCTAAAGGAGAATGAATAATGAGCAATGTAAAAATGATAGCACCTAAGGTGCCCAATGTTCCCTGGCAGGATAAACCCGCCGATATCAAGGGAGCACCCGTGTGGAGATACAATGAAAACCCGATTATCGGAAGAAACCCTGTGGAAGGTGTAGCACGAATCTTTAACAGCGCGGTTATACCTTATGAAGGAGCTTTCATCGGCGTGTTCAGAGGAGAGCAGACCAACGGAATCCCTTATATTTATCTCGGAAGATCCAAGGACGCCATTCATTGGGAATTCGATTCTGAAAAGATACCTTTCGTAGATGAAAACGGTAAGTCTTTCATGCCCAAATATGCGTATGATCCAAGACTTGTTAAGGTTGAGGACACATACTACTTAATCTGGTGTCAGGATTTTTACGGCGCCTCAATCGGTATGGCTAAGACAACAGATTTTAAGACCTTCACACGTCTTGAGAATCCGTTCATTCCTTATAACAGAAATGCTGTATTGTTCCCCCGAAAGATTAACGGAAACTTTATGCTTCTTTCGCGCCCTTCGGATTCGGGACACACACCTTTCGGAGATATTTTCCTCTCGGAGAGTCCCGATATGGTTTATTGGGGTAAGCATCGCCATGTGATGGGCAAAGGCTCCGAATGGTGGGAATCAGTGAAAATCGGAGGCGGTGCTGCACCGATTGAAACTTCGGAAGGATGGCTTCTTTTCTATCACGGTGTTTCTGGTACCTGCAACGGCTTTGTATATTCAATCGGTGGCGCAATCTTAGACCTCGAGAATCCTTCAATAGTTAAGTATCGATGCGAAACTTTCCTTTTGACACCGGAAGAATGGTACGAGGAGCGTGGCTTCGTTCCTAATGTATGCTTCCCTTGCGCAACGATTCATGATCCCGAATCGGGAAAGATTGCAATTTATTACGGTTGCGCTGACAGCTATGTCGGATTGGCGTTCTGCTATTTCGATGAGATAGTCGATTACATTAAAAGCCATTCGGTGGTAACCGAAGCGGATACAGAGCTCGGAATCAGATAACAATATAAGGATAGAACATGAATTTTGACGGCTTAATTAACAGAGGGAATCTTAATAAAATATCAAGCGTTATGAAAAGAGCCTTGAACGGAGAAGACATTCTAACAGTGTTCTTAGGAGGCTCTATCACTCAGGGTTCGCTTTCCTCTACTCCCGAATTGTGCTACGCCTACCGAGTGTATCGTTGGTGGTGCGAGAAGTTTCCGATGGCAAAGGTATCCTTTTTCAATGCCGGAATAGGTGGGACAACTTCGCAATTTGGTGTAGCAAGAGTCGAAGAACATGTGCTTTCGAAGAAACCTGATTTTCTTCTTACGGAGTTCGCCGTTAACGATGAAGATGACGAATTCTTTAAAGAAACATATGAAGGACTTATAAGACGAATTCTTAAAGCCGACCCTTCACCTGCACTTCTTCTTATGAATAATGCCTGGTTTGATACAGGTCGGAGTGCGGAGAGAGTTCACCTCGAAGTAGCCCGTCATTATGACCTTCCCATGGTAAGTATGAGAGCAACAGTATTTGATGCAATATCCAAAGGTGAGTTTAAACCTTCGGATTTGAGTCCCGATATGCTGCATCCGAATGATGCAGGCCATGAGCTTATCGCGAAAGTGATTATCGATACGCTTGAAAAGGTATATGAAAGTGTATGTGTAGGCACATCAGAAGAAGTGCATGAAAGAGAAAATATTTCACTCATGCCGGCTCTTACCCAAAATGGATTCGAAAGTACGATCAGAATCAATGGCTGCAATATGAACGATTACTGCGTGATTCTCGAAGGCTTTAAGAAAGACGAACGTGAAAAGAAGGAGTTTCTTGATATCTTTTCCGACGGCTTTATAGGAAATAAGGTCGGAGACAGCATAGATTTCACAGTTAATTGTAAGAATCTGGCCATTCAGTATAAGAAGACTGTCAACAGACCCGCGCTTATTGCATCGGCTGTGGTTGATTACGATGAAGAAAACAAGATTATTCTCGATGCCAATTTCGATGAAGACTGGGGAGATTGCCTCTATATCGAAACCATCGCAGAAAATCTGGTACCGGGTGAGCACAGGGTCAAAATAACAATAGAAGACATACCTTCAAAAGATATTACCGATAAGGAAGAAAGTGGTACAGATGTTTCTCCGTTCTATCTTGTCAGCGTGATTGCGGGTTAGAAAAAAACACTGCGTGCAGGAAAGATGTGGTAATAATGGAAGACATTATATTTTTGTCGCCCGATTTCAAAGAAAGAATATGGGGCGGAAAAAAGTTAAATACGAAGTTCGGATATGAAATTCCGAGTGAAAATACAGGTGAATGTTGGGCTATTGCGGGTCATCCGAACGGATCGTCCACAGTCAGACTCGGTGAATATAAGGGTATGATGCTCGGTGAATTGTGGGATGAACACAGAGACCTGTTCGGAAATGTGGCAGGTGACAGATTCCCGTTGATGGTGAAAATCATTGATGCGAAGGAAGACTTAAGCATTCAGGTACACCCGAATGACGAGTACGCAATGAAGAACGAAAAAGGTTCCTTCGGAAAGACAGAATGTTGGTATGTACTTGATGCTCCGAAAGGTTCTTCTCTGGTAATCGGGCATAATGCTCAGAATAAGGAGCAGATGATTTCGATGATCGATAAAGGCCAGTGGAAGGATTTGCTCCATGAGGTACCTGTGAAAAAGGGTGATTTTGTGCAGATTAATCCCGGTACGCTCCATGCAATCAAGGGTGGCCTTATGATTTTGGAGACACAGCAGAATTCCGACATTACTTATCGTGTATATGATTATGATCGAGTTACTGACGGAAAAAAACGTGAGCTCCACTTGGATAAAGCGGTGGAAGTTACGGATATTCTGACGAATCCCGAATATGATTACAATAAGAAGAAACTCGCCGGAGGATTGGTTCTTGATACATCGGATGCGAAGTTAAATACGATGTATGAGATGTTTTCCTGCAAGTATTACACGATATATAAGTTCTTAGTATCCGATTCGATTACCGTGAAAATGACGAAGCCCTTTATGCTGATGAGCGTTGTGGAAGGAGCCGGAACCGTTAACGGAACTTATATTGAAAAGGGAGATAACTTCATAGTCACTGCCGGAGTCGATGAATTCACACTCTGCGGAGCAATGGAAGTTGTGGCCTCGACGGTATAAACAAAGAGAATGAATAATATTGTACCATTTTGTCCCGTATCTGTTATAATAAGCGGATGAACATGAATAATATTATTTTTTTGGAACCTACCTTCAGACACAGAATCTGGGGTGGAGTAAAATTGAAAACTGAATGGAACTACTCCGTTGAAGGCGATGATATCGGTGAATGTTGGGCTATCAGCGCCCATTGCGACGGCGACTGTGCGGTTAAAAACCCTGAGTATAACGGAATTCATCTTTCCGAGCTTTATGATATGAATCCGGAACTGTTTTCCTCAAAAGAGTGTGGCGAACAGTTTCCTTTGTTGGTAAAAATTATTGACGCAAGGGATGATTTGAGTATACAGGTTCATCCCGATGATGATTACGCCATAGAACATGAGAACGGATCACTCGGAAAAACCGAGTGTTGGTATGTCCTTGATGCTGACGAAGGCTCATATATTATTGCCGGACACAATGCTCAAACAAAAGAAGAACTTACCCAAAAGATTAACGAAGGAAAATGGGAGGAACTGATCAGAAAAGTACCGGTAAAAAAAGGTGACTTTCTGCAGATTAATCCCGGAACCTTGCATGCTATTAAGGGCGGCATTTCGGTATTGGAAACCCAACAGAATTCCAACGTAACATATCGTGTATATGATTATGACAGACTGTTTGAGGGAAAGAAAAGAAATCTTCATTTACGTCAGGCTCTTGACGTAATCAATGTTCCCGACAATTTGCCTTCCGGAAAAATAAGTAATTTCGCAGACGTAGGCAAAGACCAAATGGTTGAGCTTTCGGATACCAAGTATTACACAATATATAAAACAGATGTCAAAGAAGGATATACTTTTGAATTGACGGAAAATTTTTATATTATGAGTGTGATTGACGGTGCGGGAACAATAAACGGCATCAACATTAAAAAGGGAGATCATTTCATCGTCCTTAATAAGGAAAAGGAAGTTACATTCTCCGGTGAAATGAGTATCATAGTTTCAACTGCAAAGTAAACATTGATTTGAACTGATAATACAAGGTTATCGAAAGCTTTTCGATAACCTTGTTGCTGTTTTTACGATATGTTAGAATAGCCCTATGAATAAAAAAGTATTACAAACACTGGAATTTACAAAAGTTGTGGATATGTTGGCTGATAAGGCTACTTCGGATCCCGGCAGAATACTGTGCCGACAGATCGATCCCATGACAGACATATCCGAAATAAATACAGCGCAGAATGAAACCTATGATGCTCTGGGGATGCTTATTTCCAAGGGAAGCACTTCTTTCGGAGGAAACAAAGACATTTCATACGCAGTAAAGAGTTTGGAAATAGGGGCTTCTTTATCTATCGAAGAATTGTTGAATATTGCGGGATTGCTTAACAATACGGAAAGAATTAAGAAATATTCCGATCCCGGAGAAAACGTGGATGAGACAAAGAAACCGTATCCTTCGATAATGCCCTATTTTGACGAGCTGACTTCACTAAAACCGGTATATTCGGAAATAGAAAGATGCATTTTGTCCGTGGACGAAATAGCTGACGATGCATCCGTTACACTTAAGAATATCAGGCGAAGCATTGTCCATACAGGAGAAAAGATTCATTCGCAGCTAAACTCGATGGTAAACGGTTCCATGAAAACGTATCTCATGGATTCGATTATTACGCAACGTGACGGAAGATACTGTATTCCCGTAAAGGCAGAATATAAAAGCGCCGTAAAGGGAATGGTACACGATCAGTCATCAACGGGATCCACTTTTTTTATTGAACCCGAAGCTGTAGTAAATTTGAATAATGAGTTAAGAGAGCTTTATATAAAGGAAAAAGAGGAAATCGCCGTTATCTTAAAGACTTTGTCAGATATGTGCGGAGAGCATACGGAAGAAATTCTGACCAATATGAAGGTAATGACGAAACTTGATTTCATTTTTGCAAAGGCGAATCTGGCGTTGTCCATGAATGCGACGAAACCTGTGTTTAACACAGAACACAGAATCAGAATCAGGAAAGGACGCCATCCTTTGCTTGACGGCAAGAAAGTTGTTCCCATCGATATTCATTTAGGCGATGACTTTGATTTGCTCATTATTACCGGTCCCAATACGGGAGGTAAAACGGTATCGCTAAAGACAGTGGGTCTTTTGACGTTGATGGGACAGGCAGGGTTGCATATTCCTGCTTTGGACAGATCTGAATTGTCGGTGTTTACCAAGGTGTTTGCCGATATAGGAGACGAACAGAGCATTGAACAGAGTCTCAGTACTTTTTCTTCGCATATGAAGAATATAGTAACCATATTGAAGTTTGCGAATGAGGATTCTCTGTGCCTGTTTGATGAACTTGGTGCCGGTACCGATCCTACGGAAGGAGCGGCCCTGGCCATTTCGATTCTGGACCATCTGCATTCTCGTCGGATACGAACCATGGCCACTACTCACTACAGTGAACTGAAGGTGTATGCGCTTTCAAAGGAGCGAGTTGAAAATGCCTGTTGTGAATTTGATGTTGAGACCTTGTCTCCGACCTATAGGCTTTTAATAGGTATTCCCGGCAAATCCAATGCATTTGCCATTTCGCGCAAGTTGGGGCTTCCGGACGAAATAATCGAAAATGCCACAAAGCAGATAAGCGTTTCGGAAACGTCGTTTGAAGATTTGATAGCCGATCTTGAAACAAAGAGAATTACCATAGAAAGAGATAAAGAAGATATCGCTTCGTACAAAGCCAAAATAAAAGAGCTGCAGGATAACCTTCATGCCAAGAACGAAAAAATAGACGAACGTCGTGAGAATATATTGCGTGAAGCAAATGCCAAAGCAAGGGATATTCTGGAAGAAGCCAAAAAGACGGCGGATGAAACTATCAGACTTTACAACAAACTGGGTCCCGGAACAACAATCAATGATTTAGAGCGTGAGCGTGAGCGCTTAAGAGAAGAGATAGATCGTAAAAATGACAAGCTTGTCATAAAGGACGCACCCAAAAGAAAAGGAAAAGAGATTAAACCCGATGAAATCAAAGTCGGAGATACGGTACGTATCGTTTCAATGGGCTTAAGCGGTACCGTTAATTCACTTCCGGATCAAAAGGGCAATTTGTTTGTAATGTGCGGATCACTGCGTACCAAAACGACGCTTTCCAATCTGGAAAGAATCAATGAAGTGGTTGAATCTCCAAAACTTTCGTCAAAACCGAAATCCGTTTCGCAGTCGAAAGCTTACAGCATTTCGAGCGAGGTTAATCTGCTCGGGCTTACGGTGGATGAAGCTCTGGCCAAGCTGGATAAATATTTGGATGATGCTTATTTGGCACATCTTTCGATTGTAAGAGTGGTTCACGGCAAAGGAACGGGCGCGTTAAGAAGTGCGGTTACGGGATTTTTAAAGAAATCTCCGTATGTAAAAGAATTCCGAAAGGGTGAGTACGGAGAGGGTGATTCCGGAGTAACCGTAGTAACATTTAAGTAGACACAGAGAGGAAGAAGTATGATAAACAAGCAGAAAATATTGATTGTGGATGATGACGAAAACATTGCTGAACTCATTTCGTTATATCTGACAAAAGAATGCTTTGAAACACAAATAGCACCGGACGGCGAGACGGCACTTAATATGTTTAAAACCTTTGAACCCGATTTGATTCTTCTTGATATCATGCTTCCGGGAATAGACGGATACGGTGTCTGCAGAGAAATCAGAACCGTATCGACGACTCCTATTATTATGCTTTCCGCAAAAGGCGAAGTATTTGATAAGGTTTTGGGACTGGAACTCGGTGCCGATGATTATATGGAAAAGCCTTTCGACACGAAAGAACTGGTTGCCAGAGTCAAGGCTGTTTTGCGTAGATTCAAAAACACTGCACCCATATCAAAGAACGAAGAAGATGTCAAAGAAGTATCTTATCCTGATTTAAAAATCAATTTGACAAACTATTCCGTTACTTATATGGGACAGATTATGGATATGCCACCCAAGGAACTTGAACTTTTGTATTTCCTTGCGGCTTCCCCGAATCATGTTTTTACCAGAGAACAGCTTCTTGATCAGATTTGGGGGTATGAATACATCGGAGATACCAGAACGGTTGATGTTCACATCAAGCGTATTCGTGAAAAAATCAACGATCATGATTCATGGAGAATAGCGACAATTTGGGGAATCGGATATAAGTTCGAGACAAAATAATGCGAAAAACGTTATATTTAAAATTCATTCTTGCATATATAATCTTCGGGTTGTTCGGATTTGTAATCGTGGCCAGCTTTGTCAGCAGTATGATAAAGGACAGTCTGGTTAATCGTAAATCGGAAACCATGTATGAAGAGGCGACATATGTTGCTAATTCGTATGCGGCGGATTTGTACAATTCCACTACGTCTTTGGATACCGTTAAAAAGCAGATGGATGCTTTGGCACTGTACACAGGGGCAGTTTACTGGATAGTCAATCCTTCGGGCAGATTGGTACTGAGTTCGGATATTCCGATTAATCTCAATAACGAAGTGATTGTTGACGGCTTTGATCCTGCTGCGGCCGGAGGCTCCAACTACGTAGAAGGTAATTTTTTCGGCTTTTTTGAAAAAGACTATCTGAGCGTTTTTGCTCCTATCACTTCCGGTTTTAAGATCAAAGGTTATGTGGTAATTCACTATCCTATGGATAATCTTAACGAAGAGCGAGAGGATTTGCTGGTTATCTGCTATATTCTCTTAATTATAATGTTCCTGCTGTCTTTGATTATTCTGATTTTCTTTACCGAAATGGTATATCTGCCTATCAGAAAGATTACCGAAGCCACAGAGCAATACGCCTCAGGAAATATGCATTATGAACTTCAAATGGATTCCGATGATGAAATTGGATATTTGGGTGCTACGGTAGCGTATATGGCGCAGGAAATTGCGCGTTCCGAAGATGATCAAAAGAAATTTGTGGCTAATGTGTCACATGATTTCAGATCTCCGCTTACTTCCATAAAAGGTTACCTGGAAGCGATGCTGGATGGTACTATTCCTCCCGAACTTCATGAAAAATATTTGGGAATAGTATTAAATGAAACAGAGCGACTTCGAAAACTGACAAACGGACTGTTAACGCTGAATAATCTGAACACTGCCGGAATGCTTTTGGATATTTCGACATTTGATATCAATAAGGAAATACGAAACGTTGTAGCCACTTTCGAAGGCACATGTTTAAAAAAGTCCATAGCAATAGAGTTGATTCTTTCGGGTGACGAGCTGTTTGTTAAGGCCGATTGCGAAAAGATAAAGCAGGTTTTGTATAATCTGATGGATAACGCAATAAAGTTTTCTCACTCGGATTCGGTCATTAAAGTCGAAACAAGCGAAAAACACAATAAGGTTTTTGTTTCGGTCAAAGATAAAGGAATAGGAATTCCCAAAGATCAGTTAAGCCAGATTTTCGACCGTTTTTACAAGACCGATTTGTCGCGAGGAAAAGACAGAAAAGGCACCGGACTGGGATTGTCGATTACCAGAGAGATTATTCGTGCCCACGGTGAAAACATAAATGTAATCAGTACCGAAGGAATAGGAACGGAGTTTGTCTTCAGCATACCGCTGGTTGACGAAGATGACGAAGAAGGATATTAGAGGTAAACATGCATATAGTATTACATCAACCCGAAATACCGGCTAATACCGGAAATATAGGAAGAACCTGTGTCGCAACAGGAACGGATTTACATCTCATAGAACCGTTGGGGTTTGTATTGAACGAAAAAAGCATAAAGCGTGCCGGAATGGATTATTGGGATAAGCTGAATGTTTCCAGATACGTAAATTACGAAGAGTTTTTATCAAAAAACCCGGGCGCAAAAATCTGGATGGCTACGACCAAAGCCAAGCGAAGTTATACCGAAGTTTCTTTCGGACCCGATGACTTTATTATGTTCGGAAAGGAAAGCGCCGGCATTCCCGAAGAAATACTCGTTGAGAATGAAGAAAACTGTATCAGAATTCCGATGAAACCGGAAATACGGTCTTTGAATTTGTCGAATTCCGTAGCAATAGTGCTGTATGAGGCACTGCGACAGAACTCTTTTTCTGAAATGGAAACGCAGGGTGAACTTCACAGACTTAAATGGAAATAATTACCTGACCGCAGATAAGATTTATCTGCGGTTTTTTGTTGGAATTTTGCAAGGAATGGTGTAGAATATTATGGTCTATGGTTATATGCTGTTTTAACGTTACTATTCACAGTTGATATATGAGCAATGCTTGTATCGTCATGCTTGCAGGTAAGAGACAAGCATTGCTCATATATCAAGCCTGTGAAGCAGGGACTCCACGACATGAGCAATCCGCTTGCGAAGCAAGCTTTGAAGCACGTAGCAGCGATGATTGCGAATGAAGAGTGGAGGACTGTGAATAGTAATGTTTTAACGAATGAAAATGTAATCCTGACCGTGAATTTATCTATGAAAGGAAAACGTTATGTACCAGAAAGTCTCAACAGATTTAAATTTTGTGGAAAGAGAAAAAGATGTCGAGCAGTTTTGGAAAGACAACGACATTTTTAAAAAGAGTATGGATATTCGAAAAGGATGTCCGACCTATACATTTTATGACGGCCCTCCGACAGCCAACGGAAAGCCTCATATCGGCCATGTATTAACCAGATGCATTAAGGACATGATTCCCAGATATCGTACAATGAAGGGCTATTATGTTCCGAGAAAGGCCGGATGGGATACTCACGGACTGCCTGTCGAACTCGAAGTGGAAAAACTTTTGGGAATAGACGGAAAAGAACAGATTGAAAGTTACGGATTGGATCCTTTCATCGGTAAGTGTAAGGAATCCGTATGGAAATATAAGGGCATGTGGGAAGATTTCTCGGGAACGGTAGGTTTCTGGGCCGACATGGATAACCCCTATGTTACATATGATGATAATTTTATCGAGTCAGAATGGTGGGCTCTCAAAGAAATTTGGAATAAGGGACTTTTGTATAAGGGATTCAAGATAGTACCTTACTGTCCTCGTTGCGGAACCCCTCTTTCATCTCACGAGGTAGCTCAGGGATATAAAGTTTTGAAGGAAAGAACTGCTATCGTTCGTTTCAAGATTAAGGACGAAGACGCATATTTCCTGGCATGGACCACTACACCCTGGACATTGGCTTCAAATATCGCTTTGTGCGTAAATCCCAGCGATACATATGTAAAGGTAAAAGCTGCTGACGGATTTACATATATTCTAGCCGAAGCATTGGCTGATCAGGTTTTGGGAAAAATAGAAAGAGAAGAAGGAGTTCCTGCTTACGAAGTACTTGAAAAATACGTTGGAACAGACCTTGAGTATAAGGAGTATGAGCCTTTGTATCAGTGTGCAAAGGACAGCGTTGACAAGCAGGGAAAGAAAGCTTTCTTTGTATACTGCGATGATTACGTAACCATGGCAGACGGTACCGGAATTGTTCATATTGCTCCTGCTTTCGGTGAAGATGATGCCAGAGTCGGAAGAAAGTATGACGCACCTTTCGTTCAGATGGTTGACGAACACGGTGTCATGAAAGATGAAACTCCTTTCGCAGGCATGAGATGTAAGCCGACTCAGAAGGAAATCGAAGCCGGTGCAATCAACTGTGACCCTGAAGTTTTAAAGGAACTTGAAGGAAGAGGCATCCTTTTTGATGCTCCAAAGGTTGAGCATGATTATCCTCATTGTTGGAGATGTGATACTCCGCTTCTTTATTATGCTCGTGAATCCTGGTTCATTAAAATGACAGCAGTAAAGGATGACCTGGTAGCCAATAATAAGACCGTAAACTGGATTCCGCCTTCAATCGGAGAAGGAAGATTCGGTAACTGGCTTGAAAATATTCAGGACTGGGGTATATCAAGAAACAGATATTGGGGTACTCCCTTAAATATTTGGGAATGTACTTCCTGCAACCATCAGGAAGCCATAGGATCAAGAGAAGATTTGGAAAAATTATCCGGCGATCCCAAGGCCAAGACTGTTGAACTTCACAGACCTTACATAGACGAAATTGAATGCACTTGTCCTAAGTGTAATGCGAAGATGAAGAGAGTACCGGAGGTTATTGACTGCTGGTTCGATTCAGGTGCAATGCCTTTTGCACAGCATCATTATCCTTTTGAGAATAAGGAACTTTTTGAATCTCAGTTCCCTGCTGCATTCATTTCGGAAGCTGTCGATCAGACCAGAGGATGGTTCTATTCTTTGATGGCAGAATCAACGCTTCTCTTTAACAAGTCACCTTATGAGAACGTAATCGTACTCGGATTGGTGCAGGATGAGAACGGACAGAAGATGAGTAAGTCAAAAGGAAACGCAGTAGATCCTTTTGATTCATTAAGACAATACGGAGCCGATGCCATAAGATGGTATTTCTATACCAATTCAGCACCTTGGCTTCCCAACAGATTCTACGGAAAGGCAGTTCAGGAAGGACAAAGAAAATTCCTCGGTACTTTGTGGAATACATATGCCTTCTTTATCCTTTACGCAAATATCGATAATTTTGATGCAACAAAATATACACTTGATTATGACAAACTTCCGGTAATGGATAAGTGGCTGCTTTCAAAGCTCAATACGGCTATTAAGGAAACAGACAAGTGTCTTGAAAATTATCAGATTCCCGAAGCCGGCAGAGTTCTTGACGATTTTGTTGACGAAATGTCTAACTGGTATGTTCGCCGCGGACGTGAGCGTTTCTGGGCCAAGGGTATGGAGCAGGATAAGATTAATGCTTATATGACCCTCTATACTGCTTTGGTTGAAATCAGCAAATGTGCTGCTCCCATGATTCCGTTTATGGCAGAACAGATTTATCAGAATCTGGTTCGTACCAATGACAAGAGTGCTCCCGAAAGTATTCATCTTTGCGACTATCCCGTTGCCAAGGAGGAATGGATAGATAAGGAACTCGAAGAAAACATGGAAGAAGTTCTTTCTATCGTAGTTATGGGACGTGCTGCCAGAAACACAGCAAATATGAAGACACGTCAGCCGATTCAGGCCATGTATGTCAAGGCCAAGAAGGAGCTTTCACAGTTCTTCGTTGAAATAATCGAAGATGAATTGAATGTTAAGGAAGTCATCTTTAAGGATGATGTATCCGATTTGACCAGCTATACCTTTAAACCTCAGCTTCGTACCGTAGGACCCAAATACGGCAAGCAGCTCGGCGGAATTCAGAAATACCTTGCCGAAGTTGACGGAAGCAAGGCTATGGCCGAACTCAAGGAAAAGGGTGCTATCGAATTTACCGTTTCGGATGTAACTGTTTCGCTTTCAGAAGAAGACCTGCTTATCGATGTTTCGCAGAAAGCCGGTTTCGTGACCGAAGCAGATAACAATACTACGGTTGTTTTGGATACCAATCTGACGGATGAATTAGTTGAAGAAGGATTTGTTCTTGAAGTGATTTCAAAGATTCAGACCATGCGTAAGGATTCCGGATTTGAGGTTATGGACCGAATCAAAGTCGGAATCAAGAACAATGATAAAATTGCTGATATTGTACTGGCAAATAAAGACGCTATTTCCACCAAGGTTCTGGCACAGGAGATAGTTAAAGATGCTGAATATCAGAATTCGAAAGAATGGAATATAAACGGGGAAAAGACTATTATTTCGGTTGAAAGAATTTAGGAGGAATTGTAATGGCAGGAAAAAAGAGCACGGACATTACGACAGGGTTTGTTTTTGACAAGGATCAGTTTAAACAAAGCGTTCTGTATAATGTAAAGACACTTCACAGAAAGACCATTGATGAAGCAACACCGCGTCAGATTTTTGAAGCTGTAGCATTTGCGGTAAAGGATACTGTAGTAGACAACTGGATGGAATCACAGAAACAGTTTGAAAAGCAGGATCCCAAAACACTGTATTACATGTCAATGGAATTCCTGATGGGAAGAGCTTTGGGAAATAATATTATTAACCTCAAGGCGTATGAACCTATTAAGCAGGCATTGGATGAACTGAAAATCAATTTGGATGTTTTGGAAGACGAAGAACCCGATGCAGCACTCGGAAACGGTGGCTTGGGTCGTTTGGCTGCGTGCTTTTTGGACTCGCTGGCAACTTTGGGATACGAAGCTTACGGCTGCGGTATCAGATATAAATACGGTATGTTTAAGCAGGCTATCAGGGATGGCTATCAGGTAGAAGTTCCCGATAACTGGCTTGAAAACGGCAATCCTTTTGAACTGCGTCGTCCCGAGTATTCAAAGACCGTTAAATTTGGCGGATGGGTTGAAGTAACAAAGGATGAAAACGGAAGATCAAACTTTCATCAGGAAGGATATCAGTCTGTTAAGGCAGTCCCTTATGATGTTCCTGTTGTAGGATACGGAAACGGTTTGGTTAATACCCTTCGTATCTGGGATGCGGAACCCATTGAATGCTTTAAACTCGATTCATTTGATAAGGGAGACTATCAGCAGGCAGTTGAGCAGGAAAACCTGGCCAGAAACATTGTTGAAGTACTTTATCCCAATGATAATCATTACGCAGGAAAGGAACTTCGCTTAAAGCAGCAGTATTTCTTTATTTCGGCATCGGTTCAGGAAGCCGTTGAGAAATATATGCGTAAGCATGACGATATCAGAAAACTTCATGAGAAGGTTACGTTCCAGCTGAATGATACTCATCCTACCGTGGCTACGGCAGAATTAATGAGAATTCTGATGGATGATTACTATCTTGAGTGGGACGAAGCTTGGGAAGTAATGACCAAGACCTGTGCTTACACCAACCATACAATTATGGCAGAAGCTCTGGAAAAATGGCCTATTGAGCTCTTTAGCAGATTATTGCCCCGTGTATATCAGATTATTGAAGAGATAAACAGAAGATTCGTTTCCGATATACAGAAGCTTTATCCTAACCAGCCTGATAAGATTCGTAATATGGCTATTATTTATGACGGACAGGTCAGAATGGCATATTTGGCCATCGCCTGCAGTTATTCCGTTAACGGTGTTGCCAGACTTCATACCGAGATATTAAAGAATCAGGAATTAAAAGATTTCTATCAGATGATGCCCGAAAAGTTCAACAACAAGACAAACGGTATCACTCAGAGAAGATTCCTGCTTCACGGCAATCCGCTTCTTGCTTCATGGGTTTCCAACTATATCGGTGATGACTGGATTACCAACTTGCCCAAAATTAACAAGTTAAAGGTATATGCCGATGACAAGAAAGCTCAGCATGAATTTTTGAATATTAAATACAGAAATAAAGTCAGACTGGCTAAGTACATCAAGGAGCATAACGGAATCGAAGTAGATCCCAGATCTATATTCGACGTTCAGGTTAAGCGTCTTCACGAGTACAAGAGACAGCTTATGAATATTTTGCATATTATGTATCTTTATAATACGCTCAAGGATAATCCGTCCATGGATTTCTATCCCAGAACATTTATTTTCGGCGCAAAGGCAGCAGCCGGATACTATAATGCAAAGATGACAATTAAGTTAATCAATTCGGTTGCTGATGTGATTAACAATGACGAAAGCATTCACGGAAAGATTAAAGTCGTATTTATCGAGGATTACCGTGTATCAAATGCGGAGATGATTTTTGCTGCAGCAGATGTTTCAGAACAGATTTCGACAGCATCAAAGGAAGCTTCGGGTACTTCCAACATGAAGTTCATGTTAAACGGTGCCGTTACTTTGGGTACTATGGACGGAGCCAATGTTGAAATCGTTGAAGAAGTCGGAGAAGAAAATGCATTCATTTTCGGATTATCTTCGGATGAAGTTATTAACTTCGAAAGAAACGGCGGATACGATCCTAATGAGATATTTAACAATGATCCCGATATCAGACGCGTCCTGATGCAGTTAATTAACGGAACATATGCTCCTGACGATCCCGACAGATTCAGATCGCTTTATAATTCTCTGCTTAATACATTGAGTACTTCGAAAGCCGATACATATTTCATTTTAAAGGACTTTAAGTCATATTCGGATGCCAGAGAGCGTATCGTTGAAGCATATCAGAACGAGAGCAGATGGGCTAAAATGGCCATTACCAATATCGCTTGTTCCGGCAAGTTTACATCAGACAGAACCATCCAGCAGTATGTCGATGAAATATGGCATCTTGATAAAGTTAAAATGCCGAAGAAGAAGGTTTAACATTTTATGAAGATTGGTTTTGACAACGAGAAATATTTGCAGACTCAATCGGAGCATATTCGAAAAAGAATCAGTGAATTCGGAGATAAATTGTATCTGGAATTCGGTGGAAAACTGTTTGATGACTATCATGCAGCCCGCGTTTTGCCGGGGTTTGAGCCTGACAGTAAACTGCGAATGCTGATGAAGCTTTCCGACAGAGCTGAGATAGTAATAGTTATATGCGCTGCGGATATCGAAAAGAACAAAGTTCGCGGAGACTTAGGCATCACGTACGATGAGGATGTTCTTCGACTGAAGAAAGAATTTGAAAAAAGAGGTCTTTATGTCGGATCTGTTGTAATGACCCGTTATTCGGGACAGGCAGCTGCCGATGCATTCAAAGCCCGCCTCGAAAAGCGTGGAATAAAAGTCTACAAGCATTATGTGATAGAAGGATATCCTTCGGCTATCAGCACCATTATCTCCGAAAACGGATTCGGAAGAAATGATTATATCGAAACTTCGAGACCTCTTGTTGTTGTTACCGCTCCCGGACCCGGTTCGGGAAAAATGGCTACCTGCTTAAGTCAGCTTTACCACGAAAATAAGCGCGGAATAAAGGCAGGATATGCAAAATTTGAAACTTTCCCGATTTGGAATCTTCCGCTTAAGCATCCCATTAATTTGGCGTATGAAGCTGCTACGGCAGATTTGGATGATGTTAATATGATAGACCCGTTCCATTTGGAGGCATACGGCGTCAGCACGGTTAATTACAATCGTGATATTGAGATTTTCCCGGTTTTGAATGCAATGTTTGAAGCCATTTACGGAGAAAGTCCTTATAAATCACCCACCGATATGGGGGTCAATATGGTGGGCAACTGTATAGTTGACGATGAAGCATGTATATACGCTTCAAACATGGAAATAATCCGTAGATATTACAACGTTCTCAACAGAATAGTTGAAGAAAAAGCTACGGAAAATGAAGCATATAAGATGGAACTGCTCATGAAGCAGGCCAAGATTACTACCGCAGACAGAAAGGTCACTGTAGCTGCCAATGAAAGAGCCGAAAAAATAGGAGCTCCGGCCGCAGCTATCGAATTGTCCGACGGGACTATTATTACTTCAAAGACATCTGATCTTTTGGGAGCATCTGCGGCACTTTTACTGAATGCACTTAAGTATCTGGGAGGAATCGACCATGATGTTCATGTGATTTCACCTGAGGCCATCGAGCCGATAACGGTACTTAAAACAGCATACTTGGGGGGCAAAAATCCTAGACTTCATACCGATGAAGTTCTTATTGCGCTGTCCATTTCGGCCAGCACGGATGAGAATGCCAAAATAGCTCTGGAACAGATTCCGAAGCTAAAAGGCTGTCAGGTTCATACTTCGGTTATGTTGTCAAATGTAGATATTAAAACATTTAAAAGATTAGGTGTGGATTTAACCTCCGAACCTAAACGCAAGTAAGGAATATGAACGAAAACAATTTAAATCAATTTGAAGACAACTACAATAATTCAAATAACTCGGATAAGAGAGGCGGCTCGGGTAATAACAACGGCGGTAACGGCGGAAAAGACCCTAAAAAGCAGAATTTTCTGATGATTGCGCTGGCCGCGCTATTATCCCTTTTGTTATTTACGGTATTTATGAATCTGGTTTCCGGGAAAACGGAAGAGGAAATTACATATTCCGAATTCATAAATATGCTGAACGAAAATAAAATAGAATCTGTTGAAATTGATTCGGACAGAATCATTATTACGCCCAAAGGCGAAGAAAAGAATGCTGATTATTTCAGTATTTTATATTCTTTCGGTAAAGGCTTGCCGGGAAGCAATACAATTTATTATACCGGTAAAATCGAAGAAGACGATACTTTGACAGGACGTCTTTTAAAAGCAAATGTCGAGGTTTCCGGTAAAGTAACGAATTCGAGTTCGGTTATTTTGAGCTTCCTGATTTCATATGTCGTACCGATTCTTCTGATGTGGGGACTTTTGAGTCTGCTGTTTAGGAGAATGAGCAAAGGCAGCGGTATGATGGGCGTTGGAAAATCAAATGCCAAGGTATATGTTCAAAAGGAAACCGGAGTAACATTTAAGGATGTTGCCGGTGAAGATGAAGCAAAAGAATCACTGGTTGAAGTGGTCGACTTTTTGCATAATCCCGAGAAGTATTCGGGAATCGGAGCCAAGCTTCCGAAGGGTGCATTGCTTGTAGGACCTCCCGGAACAGGTAAAACATTGCTTGCAAAGGCTGTTGCCGGTGAAGCACATGTTCCGTTCTTTTCTTTATCCGGATCCGATTTTATCGAACTGTATGTCGGTGTCGGAGCCAGCCGTGTCAGGGACTTGTTTAAGGAAGCAACCAAGAATGCTCCCTGTATCATTTTTATAGATGAAATTGATGCCATCGGCAGAAGCCGTGATTCCAAGTACGGCGGTGGAAACGAAGAACGTGAGCAGACGCTTAATCAGTTGCTTTCGGAGATGGATGGATTTGATACCTCCAAGGGTATTCTGGTTTTGGGTGCAACCAACAGACCTGAGATTCTGGATAAGGCACTGCTTCGTCCCGGACGATTTGACAGACGTATTATTGTTGATAAACCCGATTTAAAGGGACGTGTGGAAATCCTAAAAGTACATGCCAAGGATGTTCACATGGATGAATCCGTGGATTTGAATGAAATAGCATTGGCTACATCCGGCGCCGTAGGTGCAGACTTGGCCAATATGATAAACGAAGCTGCTATTATGGCGGTACAGAGCGGAAGAAATGCAGTAAATCAAAAAGACCTGTTTGCCGCTGTTGAGCAGGTTCTGGTCGGAAAAGAAAAGAAAGACAGAATCATGTCTCAAAAAGAGAGAAAGATTGTGTCATATCATGAAGTCGGACACGCGTTGATATCCGCATTGCAAAAAAATTCCGAACCGATTCAGAAAATTACCATTGTTCCCAGAACCATGGGTGCTTTGGGATATGTAATGAACGTTCCCGAGGAGGAAAAGTATCTCGAATCCAAGGCTGAACTTCACGATAACATTGTCGGTCTTTTAGGCGGCCGAGCTGCCGAAGAATTGATTTTCGGTGATGTTACGACAGGCGCTGCCAATGATATAGAAAAAGCGACTTCACTGGCTCAGAATATGGTTACCAGATTCGGAATGTCGGAAAAATTCGGCTTAATGGGACTTGCTACGGTAGAAAGCCAGTATTTGGACGGAACGGCTAAATATACGTGTTCCGACAGAACGGTTGCGGATATTGATACCGAGATAATGTCCATTCTCAAGGATTGTTATGCCGAAGCCAAAAAAATGCTTTCGGAAAATATAGAAATAATGCATAAGCTGGCCGAGCATCTTTTGGAAAAGGAAACGATTACCGGCAAAGAGTTTATGAAGATATACAGACAGGAAAAAGGTATCCCCGAACCCGAAGAGAGTAATGAAAACCCGAGTGAGGGAAATGATGCGGAAGATATTGAAAAAAATGATGAGACTCCCGCAGGATCCGTTATTGATGAGACCATCGATGATGATACAAAAACGACTGATGAAAAACCCGTTGATCCCAACCCTCAAAAGTGGATGCCGCCTACTCCCGGGCCCGATTTGTCTAAAAAGGACGATGCGGACAGAGGCCGCTTTTCCGGAATGTAATGTATGATATAAACCTCCAAGCGAGAAATTCGTTTGGAGGTTTCTTCATTTCATAGGAAATTTCTTGAATTGCCTATGAAATAAAAACACTCCGTGGGATTCGACTTATGCGCAGAAGAATATTGCAAGAAAAACTTAAGCGCTATTCAAAAAATGAAACAAACTGATAACTTTGTGGCAAATAATGCATTGTTTAGCATTTTGAGTGGGATATAATTACTAATTGTATAATTCGTTTTAATCTGGTTAGAGGTCAGTTATGGAACAGGATAAGAAAATGCCCGGAAGAATAAAGTGGTTGTGGATGAACATGAAGGGAAGACGTGTCATGTTCATTTTTGCTATGTTCGGAACCGTTGTGTACAATGCCTTACAGTTAACGGTGCCGTATTTTTCGGGGAGAATAGTTGATGAATTTTTGACCGGCGAGAATGCGGCAGAAAACATGCTTTATCATCGGGATGTATTTTATCAGTTGATAATAGGAATGATTTTGCTGACGCTGTTTCGAACTCTGGTGGTATATCTTGACTGTATGGGATATGAGTATGTATCCCAGTATGTCCTGCTAAAGATCAGAAATTTCCTTTTCAACAAAATAGAGCGACAGGATATGCGTTTTTATAACGAGTATCGAACCGGTGACCTGATGACGAGACTTACGGGTGACCTTGATGCCGTACGTCATAACATCGCATGGGTTATACGTAGTATTGTCGAAGCTTTTTCACTGATGGGAGCCACGCTGGTTTATTTTTATATTATGGATTGGCAGCTAGCTACGGCACTAATTATGATAGCTCCGTTCATTTTCATAATTGTAGTAATTTTCAAAACAAAAGTTGCTCCCATGCATGCCCTGCTTCGAGAAAAACTGGCGTACATGAATACCGTGGCACAGGAGAACATTTCAGGAAACAGGGTTGTTAAAGCTTTTGCCAGAGAAGAATACGAAATAAACAAGTTCGGTGAATGTAATACAGATTATTCCGTGACCAACAAAGCCACAGCCAATGTTTGGCTGAAGTTTTATCCTTATATTGAAACCTGCGCAAACTTATTGCCTGTTATTTTGTTATTGGTCGGAGGCTTGTTCATTATTAACGGCAGATTGACCATGGGTGAGTATGTTGCTTTTTCGGGATTGACATGGGCTCTTTCAAATCCCATGAGACAGCTGGGTAATATCATGAACGAGTTCCAGCGTTTCCGTGCCGCTTCGGCTAAAGTAATGGAAATATATTATTCCGAACCTGTCATTGTGGATTCGGAGAATGCGATAGATAAACCTGAACGCTTTAAAGGAAAAGTTGAGTTTAAAAATGTCAGCTTTATTTATGATGATGGCGTTCTTCCTGTATTAAAGAACATTTCTTTCACGGCCAATCCGGGTGAAACGATTGCCATAATGGGTGAAACCGGATGCGGAAAAACTTCGTTGATTCAGTTGATTCCGAGATTCTATGAGGCTACGGGCGGAGAAGTTTTGGTTGATGACATTAATGTCAGAGACTTGAAACTGAACCAACTTCGAACCAATATAGGTATGGCCACACAGGACGTATTGCTTTATTCTGAGTCAATTGACGGAAACATCGCATACGGTGATATCCATATAAAGAAGGATGAAGTAGTTAAGTTTGCAAAATATGCGGCGGCTGATGAGTTTATTGCTCAGATGCCCGAAGGATATGAAACGATTGTCGGGGAAAGAGGAGTCGGATTGTCCGGCGGACAGAAACAGCGTATATCGCTGGCCAGAGCATTGGCGATTAAGCCCTCGATACTGATTTTGGATGATACAACTTCTGCGGTTGATATGGAAACGGAAAAGCATATTCAGGAAGCTTTGAATAATTTGGACTTTAATTGCACCAAGATAATCATTGCTCAAAGAGTGTCTACCACCAAGAATGCCGACAAGATTTTGATTTTGAGAGACGGCGAGATTACCGAGTCGGGAACCCATGAAGAGCTGATTGCTCAAAAGGGATATTATTATGAACTCGTCAAATTGCAGTTGGGAGAGCAGGTGAGCTGATGGCAGAAAGAAGGAATACTTACAAAGAAGACGAAATACTGGAAGAACCTTTTGACATACATCACCTGATGCGAGCTTTTGTATATATCAAAAAGTATTTGGGACGAATGATATTTGCACTGGTGTTGAGCGCATTGGGTGCTATTGCCGGATTGTTTGCACCTGTCATTACGCAACATGCGCTTGATATAGACATTCCGAACAAAGATACAAAGATGCTCCTTACTTTGGTCTTTGTATTGGTTGGTGTATATGTCATCAGTGTTATCTTTACGACCATACGATCAAAAATCATGGTTGATGTCAGCCAGAATATTATTTTCGATATTCGTAAAGACATTTTTGCGCATCTGCAGAAATTGCCTTTCCAGTATTATGATGACAGACCGCACGGCAAGATACTCATCAGAGTAGTCAATTACGTCAATTCGGTATCGGATATGCTTTCAAACGGATTGATTAATGTCATTTTGGAAATCATGAACCTGATTTTTATCGTTGTGTTCATGTTTGCAGTCGATGTTAAACTGGCTTCCGTAGTAATGTGCGGCGTGCCGATTTTGATGGTCTTCATGTTCTGGATTAAGAACAAGCAAAGAAAGGCATGGCAACAGGTTTCCAATAAGAATTCAAATCTTAATGCATATCTTCAGGAAAATATAGTCGGAGCGAGAATTACTCAGATATTCGCACGTGAGGACGAAAATGCCGAAATATTTGATATGCTGAGTACGAAGTGTAATAAAAGTTGGATGTGGGCAGTCAGATGGAGTAACCTGGTGTGGCCCGGAATTGATAATATTTCCGTTTGGGTCAGAGCTGCGATTTTTATCTGCGGATTGGTTATTTTCGGACAGGGACATGAAACGGTAGGTACTATTGTAGCCATAGCCAGTTATGCATCACGTTTCTGGCAGCCGATAATGAACCTCGGTAATATATTCAATAACTTTATTAACAATATAGCTTATCTTGAGAGAATTTTTGAAACATTGGATGAGCCTGTTACGGTTGATGATGCTCCCGATGCCGAAACATTACCTCCGATAAAGGGTGAAGTTGAATTCAGGAATGTCACCTTTGCTTATGAAAAGGATCAGGATGTTCTTCACAATGTTTCCTTTACCGTTAAGCCGGGTGAAAGTGTTGCACTGGTAGGTCCCACCGGAGCCGGAAAGAGTACTATCGTAAATCTGCTTTCCAGATTCTATAACGTTAATTCCGGACAGGTTTTGATTGACGGACATGACATTTCAAAAGTAACACTTAATTCGCTGCGTTCTCAGATGGGAATAATGCTTCAGGACAGTTTTATTTTCTCCGGAACCATAGAAGACAATATCAGATACGGAAAGCTTGATGCAACGCACGATGAGATAGTAAAAGCATCAAAAATTGTATGTGCCGATGATTTTATCAGTCGTATGACCAACGGATATGATACGGAGGTCAAAGAAAGAGGTGCATTGCTTTCACAGGGTCAAAAGCAGCTTATTTCTTTTGCAAGAACGTTGCTTTCGAATCCGTCCATATTGGTTTTGGATGAGGCTACTTCAAGCATTGATGTTCAGACCGAAAAAGCTCTGCAAAAGGGATTGGATGCCATGCTGAAGGGCAGAACTTCGTTTATTATTGCTCATAGATTGTCAACAATTAAAAACTGTGACAAGATTATGTATATAAATGACGGCGGTATAGTTGAATGCGGCACCCATGAAGAACTGCTTTCAAAGAAAGGCCTGTATTACAAGCTTTATACGGCACAGATGAATGATATAGCATAAATCCGTAAAGACGGTTCGATATAGAGAACACCCCTCCATTCGAGGGGTGTTCTCTATATATTGCAATTGTGATGATTTATGACATAAAATAGGTTTTGAAGCAAAAGGAAGAGACAAATAATGAGTTATTTCAATTTTGACGAAGAACTTCATAAACTTCCGCACGAACCGGGTGTCTATATCATGCATGATATAGATGACACTGTAATTTACGTGGGAAAGGCCAAAGACCTTCATTCACGTGTCAGGTCCTATTTTCGCAAAATTGTCGGACGAGGTCCTGCCATTGACAAAATGGTTTCACTGATCGATCGATTTGAATACATTGTTACGGATTCCGAATTGGAAGCGCTGGTTCTGGAAAATAACCTGATAAAGGAACATTCGCCGAAATATAATACCTTGCTCAAGGATGATAAAACGTATCCGTATATTAAGGTAACCCTGAATGAGGAGTTTCCGAGAGTACTGGTGACCAGGCAGGTGAAAAAGGATAAAGCGAAGTATTTCGGCCCTTATTCCTCTGCTTTTGATGTCAATAATACGGTCGAATTGGTAAATAAACTATTTAAGCTTCGGACCTGTAATAAGTGTTTGAAAGATGAAAATGACAGAGAATGTCTGAATTATCATTTGGGACAATGTTCGGCACCGTGCTGCGGAAAAATATCCAAAGAAGAATATGCCGAACATGTTAATGAAGCATTACTTCTGCTTTCGGGAGAGTACAAAAAAGTGCTGTCCGAGTTGAAGGAGAAAATGAATGCCTACGCCGACGAGTTACAGTTTGAGGAAGCTGCCAAAATAAGGGATTATTATAATTCCGTACTTGCCATTTCCGAAAAGCAAAAAATTACAGCATATGATTTTGATGATAAAGATATAGTTGCCGCAGCAATAGAAAACGATGATGCGGTGGTCCAGGTCTTTTTTGTTCGCGAAGGAAAACTTATCGGCAGGGAACATCACTATATGACACATGTGTCAGGAAAAACCGAGAGTGATATCCTGCTTGATTTTGTTAAACAGTTTTATGCAGGTACTCCCTTTGTTCCGCGTGAGATAATGCTGTCTGCTTCGATAGATGATATTGACATTTTGGAGCAGTTTTTATCGCAGAAAAAGGGTGCCCGTGTTCACATTCTGATTCCGCAAATCGGTCAAAAGGAAAAACTGGTTGAACTGTGCAAAAAGAATGCAGGACTGGTGCTTCAAAAGGATAAGGAAAGAATAAAGTTAAAAGAAGCAAAGACCATCGGAGCGGTTCATGAGATAGAGAATGTTCTGGGAATTCCTTCGATAAACAGAATGGAAGCTTTTGATATATCAAACATCAGCGGATTTTTGAATGTCGGATCGATGGTTGTTTTTGAGAAAGGTGAAGCAAAGAAATCCGATTACAGGAAATTTAAGATAAGAAGTGTTGCCGGACCGAATGACTATGCCTGCATGAAAGAGGTGCTGGAGCGAAGATTTCTTCATGGACTTTCCGAAAAAGAAGATCTGCGTTCAAGAGGATTGGATAATCAATACGGCTCTTTTACCAAGTTCCCGGATCTTTTACTTATGGACGGCGGCAAAGGGCAGGTGAATATTGCGAAAGAAGTACTTGAAGAATTGCATCTGAACATACCTGTTTGCGGTATGGTAAAAGATGATAATCATAACACGAGGGGACTGTATTACGAGAATGTTGAATTGCCGATAGATACACATTCCGAAGGCTTTAAACTGATAACCCGAATTCAGGATGAAGCACACAGATTTGCGATAGAGTATCACCGGTCGTTACGTGGCAAATCGCAAATAAAATCTTCGCTCGATGATATTCCCGGAGTCGGCCCTTCACGTAAAAAGGCTTTGATGCGTGCTTATGATTCGATTGAAGATATAAAGAAAGCTTCCGTAGAAGAACTTTCCGCCATTGACGGAATTACCGAACAGGTTGCACAGAATATAGTGAATTACTATGCTCAGTAGTTTTTGTGATATACTACAAATGGTGTTTTTTGAAGGATAAGGTTTATTTATGATAGTTTCTTTGCTTAGTTTTTTCTATATTTCGATAATATGTCTCGGAACGGGAATGCTCGCAAATTTCTGCTTCAATAAAGTGTTTAAGAAGACACTTGGCTTTTCGGTTATGAGCCTTATTGCAGCTGGAATAGTGGTGATTACTGTTTTCGCGGAGTATTTCAGTATAGTATCCAAAATAGGACCTGTTCCGCATATTATTATGATTATCCTGGCGTTTGCAGGATATTTTCTTGAGAAAAAACGAATTTCCATGATTCTTTCCGATGCAAAGAAGCTTCTTTTTTCGTGGGAAGGTCTTTTTTATGTTGGTTTTGCACTCGTTATTGCTTTTTTTACTTCACGCGGAGTGTTTCATACGGATACCAACATATATCATGCACAGGCCATCAGATTGTATGAGGAATACGGTTTGATAAAGGGCATGGGCAATCTCCAACTTCATTATGCCTATAACAGCTCATCACTTGCATTTGCTTCGATTTTCAGTTTGAACTGGCTCTTTGGGCAGTCAATCCATACAACAACGGGTTTCTATGAACTTATTTTTTCAATATATTCATTTTACGGATTAAAGAGAATTAAAAGCCACAAACTTCATATTGCGGATGCAATCAGAGTTGCCCTTTTGTTTTATGTTCTTGTAATACTGAGCGGCAGTATGTCGCCGGCTACGGATTATGTAACAATGATGTTCGTGTTATATGTGATCCTCAGATTCTGCGAGAATATGGAGGATGGACGTGACACGGATATTTACGCATTATTAAGTGTCTTGTCCGTATTTGTTGTTTCTTTAAAGTTTTCGGCGGCGCTTTTGGTGCTCATAGTTATTCTGCCTGTTATTTCGTTAGTAAAGGAAAAGAGAATTTCGGATATTTTCAAGTATCTTTTGACGGGACTTTTGGTAATATTACCTTTCTTAATTCGAAATGTCCTTATCAGCGGGTATCTTTTATATCCCTTTGACGGAATCGATATCTTTAACGTGGAATGGAAAATTCCTATGGAATATCTGTTGGTTGATGCCAACCAGATTAAAGTGTGGGGCAGATGTTTATACGATGTTACGAAGATTGACTGGCCGATTTCACAGTGGTATCCCGTATGGCGAGAGGCCATGGACCGATACGAAATGATGCTGTTTTACGGAATGGTTGCGGGATTGGCTTTCCTTGTAATTAATATTTTGCATTCATTTATTCGTAAAACCGAATATGCCGCAGATTTATTGATACTGTCCCTCGGAACGGTCGGAAGCCTTTGCGTATGGTTTTTTACCGCACCGTTTATCCGATACGGACTTGCGTTTATTTTTACGGTTATTTTCATCGGCATCGGAGTATATTTTTCAAATGAACGAAAGGGTCTGTACGGACTCCTCGGGGGCATTTTTGTTTTTGTCCTGATAATCTGTTTGACGCCTTATCTTGATAACTATGTCAAGGATGACGGTATGTTCGTAAAACAGAATATTAAGGAACCGTATTATGTGGTTCAAAAAGACTACGATGATGCGCCGACCGGAAGTGTAACGCTTAACGGAAACACGATTTATTATGCAGACAATATGGATGAAATAAATTCGTATCATTTCTGCCCGAATACATGTTATCCTCCGATGCTTGAAAGAAGCGAGCTGATGGGTGAGCGCATTAAGGACGGCTTCCGAGCCAAATAAAGACGGACAGGTCTCTGTCCTCATGCAAGGATATATGATAGAATTATTATTTGGGTGAACCCCAAAAGGAGGTTATTTCATGGCAAGCGTAAAAATGGAAAAGATAGTCGAAAAAATGAAATTGGATAATCTGACGCCCGAACTTGATATTTCAAAAGTCAGGGTAAAGGTACCGGATATAAACCGTCCGGCATTGCAGATGGCAGGATATTTCGAGCACTTTGAGGCTATCAGATTACAGATTATAGGATTCGTTGAATATACATACATGCAGGGACTTCCCGAAGCCAGAAAAAAGGATATTTATGCCAAACTTTTGGGCTATGATATTCCCGCAGTTATTTTTTGCCGTGAGTTAATGCCCGACGAACTGTTTCTTAAAACAGCCGTAGAAAACAACGTTATGGTTTTTTCTACCAAAAAGGCTACTTCCGCTTTTACCGCAGAAATAATCAGATGGCTTAATGTTCAGCTGGCACCCTGTATTTCAATCCACGGTGTTTTGGTTGATATTTTCGGTGAAGGAGTATTGATTACCGGTGAATCCGGAATCGGTAAATCCGAGGCTGCACTTGAATTGGTAAAGAGAGGACACCGCTTGGTTACGGACGATGCCGTTGAAATCAGAAAGGTTTCAGATGAAACCTTGGTAGGCTCGGCACCTGATGTTACCAGACACTTTATTGAACTCAGAGGTATCGGAATAATCGATGTAAAGACGCTGTACGGTGTTTCATCGGTCAAGGATACACAGAATATAGACCTGGTTATTCATTTGGAAGACTGGAATAAAGAAAAGGAATATGACAGACTCGGTCTCGAAGAAGAATACATAGAGTATCTCGGAAATAAGATAGTATGCCACAACATTCCGATTCGTCCCGGTCGAAATCTGGCGGTTATTTGTGAGTCTGCCGCAATCAACCACAGACAGAAAAAGATGGGTTATAACGCAGCGCAGGAATTGTACCGTCGTGTACAGGAATCATTAATGAACGGACGCGAAGAAGACGAAGACGAATAGGGAGAATGATTATGGGAAAATACGTATTTGGTGTTGATATAGGCGGAACAACGGTTAAGCTCGGTCTTTTTGATGAAGAGGGGAATGTTCTTGATAAATGGGAAATTGTAACAAGAACAGAGGACGGAGGAAAAAATATACTTCCCGATGTTGCGGACAGTATTGAAAAGAAAATTTCCGAAAAGAATTTGAACCGTGCCGATGTTAAAGGTGTGGGAATAGGAGTACCGGGACCGGTTGACGATGCCGGAGTAGTTCATAAGGCAGTAAACTTAGGATGGGGCGAATTCAATATAAATGAAGAACTCGGAAAACTGCTGAATATGACAGTTGTAGGCGGAAATGATGCCAATGTTGCAGCTCTGGGCGAAATGTGGAAAGGAGGAGCCAAAGGCTACAAAGATGTAGTATTGGTTACTCTGGGAACAGGAGTAGGCGGCGGAATAATCATTAACGGAAAATTGGTAAACGGCTCTATGGGTGCCGGCGGAGAAATAGGACATATACACGTTAATGATGCAGAAGAAGATACATGCGGATGCGGAAACAAAGGATGCCTCGAACAGTATTCTTCGGCAACGGGAATAACACGTATAGCAAATAAGATTCTTAGTTCATCATCTGAACCTTCCGTTTTGAGAGATTCCGAAGTCAGTGCAAAAACAGTTTTTGATGCTGTTAAGGCAGGGGATAAGCTGGCTGAGGAAGTAGTTACCGTATACGGAAAATATTTGGGAGATGCTCTGGCAGGAATATCGTGTGTGGTTAACCCTCAGGTTATCTGCATAGGCGGCGGTGTTTCCAAAGCCGGACAGGTAGTTATCGATTATGTGGAACCGCATTTCCAAAAGAATGTTTTCCACGGAAGCCGCAGCACGAAATTCTCGCTGGCTACCTTGGGAAATGATGCGGGAATATACGGAGCCGCAAAATTAGTATTTGATTGTCAATAAAGAAGGATTCAATGAATAAGATTGATTCGTCATGTTTGGAATATATTAAAGAAACAGTGCCCGAAGAGGATATTTTCCTTAATGAGCCCATGAAGATGCACACGACATTCAGAGCGGGCGGTGAAGCTGCGATGTTGCTTCGAATATCCTCAATCGATCAGCTCGTTCGGATAGTGCCGTTTTTAACATCCTCAAACCAGCCTTTCTTTGTTAAGGGGAACGGCTCCAATTTGCTGGTCAGCGATAAGGGATATGATGGCGTGATTCTGGAACTTAGCAATCAATTTAATGACATATGTGTCATAAATGATGTAATACGCGCTGATGCCGGAGCTATGATGTCACAGATTGCAAACAAAGCTTTGGCAGCAGGCCTTGGAGGATTTGAGTTCGCATCGGGAATTCCCGGAACAATCGGAGGCGGCACAGTGATGAATGCCGGAGCCTACGGCGGAGAACTCAAAGATGTCATAGATACTGTCACAGTTTTAAACAGTGACGGAAGTGTTGAAGAAATAGCCAATAAGGATATGGAGTTCGGATATCGTACCAGCATTCTTAAAACGAAAAAGGCTATTGTTTTATCCGTGACGATAAAGCTGTCACCGAAGAATCCTTCGGAAATAGAAGTCCTGATGAACGATTTAAATCAGAGGCGTCGGGACAAACAGCCTCTTGAATATCCGAGTGCAGGATCGACATTCAAAAGACCGGAAGGGTATTTTGCCGGAAAATTGATTATGGATTCCGGTCTTGCGGATTTTACCGTGGGAGGAGCTGCCGTTTCACCGAAGCATTGCGGGTTTGTGATTAATAAAGGCAAAGCGACGGCTACGGATATATATAAAGTAATTTGTGAAGTTCAAAATAGGGTCAAAAAGGATTCAGGTGTTTTACTTGAACCGGAAATAATAATGCTTGGGGATTTCTGATTCAAAGGTAGGGGTATATGCGATTTGTAGTAGTAACCGGAATGTCCGGAGGGGGCAAAAAAACAGCATTACGTATGCTTGAAGATATCGGGTTTTATTGCGTTGATAATCTCCCGGTAGAACTTATCGAAAAATTTATAGAATTGCTTGCAGCACCCGGAGGCGAGATTACTAAAGTAGCACTGGGAGTTGATGTCAGAGCCAACCATGGATTTGAACAGGTTCCCGATATTTTGAAGAAGTTGAAGGATACGGGATATCCGCTGGAAATACTTTACATGGAAGCCAGCGATGACATATTGATTAAGAGATATAAAGAATCTCGTCGTATGCATCCGCTTTCGCCGAGCGGCAGAGTTGAAGAAGGAATATCCAAAGAAAGGGATATTTTAAGCAACATCAAAGGACAGGCGGATTATATAATGGATTCTTCTTTCCTTCTGACCAGAGAACTGAAGGAAGAACTCGACAAAATATTCGTAAACGATGAAGGCTACAATAACCTGATGGTTACTATATTATCCTTTGGATTTAAGCATGGAATACCTCAGGATGCCGACCTTGTTTTCGATGTGAGATTTTTGCCCAATCCGTATTATATTGATGAATTGAAGCATTATTCGGGATGTGACGCACCTGTCAGGGACTATGTTATGAGTTTTGAAGAGTCCGGGATGTTTTTGGATAAGCTGCAGGATATGCTGGAATTCCTTATACCGAATTATGTTAAAGAAGGAAAATATCAATTGGTTATAGCAATAGGCTGTACCGGCGGAAAGCACAGAAGTGTGACTCTGGCCAATGCGATATATGAACGGCTGAAGGATAAGAAGGGATACGGAATCAGAATATCCCACAGAGATATTAATGTGGGAATACACGGTCAGTATTAGGAGAGGTAATGTCATTTTCAAAGGATGTAAAAGAAGAATTGAGTAAGGTGCTGCCAAACAGCAGACATTGCCAGCTTTCGGAACTGTCGGCACTTATGAAGTTTTCATCCGACCTTCGTCAGACGAATTCACTGCAGGGAAATAAAATCTTTACTTTACAAAAGAAGACCTGTATGATAGAAAAGTATGTGGATGCCTCCTTGAAGCGCTCCTGCTGTGTCAGAGCATATCTGAGAGGCGCTTTTTTGTGCATAGGAAGTGTTAACGATCCTCAGAAAAGTTATAATCTGGAATTCGTCTGTAACAACGAACAGGACGCTTCCCTGTTAAGAGAATGCATATCAAAGTTCGATATAGAGTCGAAGACAGCCCAAAGAAAAAACGATTTTATTGTATATATAAAAGAAGCCGAGAGCATAGTGAATATGTTGAATGTTCTCGGAGCCCACAATTCACTGATGTATCTGGAAACGCTAAGAGTTGAAAAGGACGTCAGAAATTCGATAAACAGAAAAGTGAATTGTGAAACTGCCAACATTGCCAAAACCGTGAATGCATCAGCCAAACAGACGGAAGATATTAAAAAGATTTCCGACACAGTTGGCTTGGATTCCCTTCCGGGACCGTTGCGGGAAATGGCTTTAGTAAGGCTTCAATATCCGGACAGCCCTTTGTCGGAGCTGGGACAGTATTTGGACCCTCCCGTGGGAAAATCCGGAGTGAACCATAGAATTCGCAAATTGAGCGAAATTGCTGATAAAATCGGTTAAGGTCTTTGGACCGGGAGGAAAATTATGGAAAAATTGGTTAAGATCCAGCTTGCGGGAGGGCTTGACGCTCGTCCGATAGCCATGCTGGTTCAGATTGCGAGCCAGTATGACAGTACGATACATCTTTTGTCTGCTGACAAAAAAGTAAATGCCAAAAGTATTATGGGCATGATGAGTCTTTCTCTAAAGACGGGAGACAGCATTACGATTGTTGCTGAAGGAAGTGACGAAAACGAAGCTGTTTCGGGAATCGAGAAATATCTTTTGGGAGAAAAGTAAACAGTCAATATTGCGCATAAGGTGCGTGTTGAGAACTAAATTACAAATTTATTTACGGAGGTAAAGTCATATGTCATTAGTTACGACAACAGAAATGTTTAAGAAAGCTTATGATGGCGGATATGCTGTAGGTGCTTTCAATGTTAACAACATGGAAATCGTTCAGGGTATTACCGAAGCAGCAGGCGAATTAAAGAGCCCTGTTATTTTGCAGGTTTCAAAGGGTGCCAGAGCTTATGCCAATCATACATATCTTGTAAAGTTGGTTGAAGCTGCTGTAGCTGAAAATCCTGAAATTCCCATTGCTTTACATCTTGATCACGGTGATTCTTTTGAATTATGTAAGAGCTGTATCGACGGTGGATTCACATCTGTTATGATTGATGCTTCTTCAAAGTCTTTTGAAGACAACATCGCATTAACAAAGCAGGTTGTTGAATATGCTCATGCTAACGGCGTAGTTGTAGAAGCTGAATTAGGTACTTTGGCAGGAATCGAAGACGAAGTTTGTGTTGAAGCAGGTAATGAAAGCTATACACGTCCCGAAGAAGTTGAAGAATTCGTTGACAAGACCGGTTGTGATTCACTTGCAATTGCCATCGGTACATCACACGGTGCATATAAGTTTACTGCAGATCAGTGTACCAGAAACGCTGAAGGAATCCTTGTTCCCCCTCCGCTTCGTTTCGACGTTTTGGAAGAGTGTATCAAGAGACTTCCCGGATTCCCTATCGTATTGCACGGTTCATCTTCAGTTCCTCAGGAATTCGTTAAGATGGTTAACCAGTACGGCGGAAATATGCCCGATGCAGTAGGTATTCCCGAAGAGCAGTTACGTCAGGCAGCTAAGCTTGCTGTATGTAAGATTAACATCGACTCTGATATCAGACTTGCCATGACAGGTAACATCAGAAAGTACTTTGCTGAGCATCCCGATCATTTCGATCCTCGTCAGTACTTAAAGCCCGCTCGTCAGGCTGTTAAGGATATGGTTGCTCACAAGATTGTTAACGTTCTTGGTTCTGACGGTAAGGCTTAAGGTTTTCAATTAAAAAATTATGAGTTATAATTTAAGGGTGTATGGTTAACCATACACCCTTAAGTGTTTTTTGGAGGCAAAATATAGATGTTGTATAACGTTCATTATGAGGTGGCGGCAACCGTCTTTATGATAATTGTATATATCTATCTTTGGGTACTTTATTCGGAAGACAAACCTACGACGAATGTATTCCGAAGAATGGTGCTGTGGCTTGTTATTACAAACGTTTTGGATGTGTTGACGGCTATAGACATCAGTTATGCTTATATGTTCCCCCGGTGGCTTAATCAACTTGCCAATACACTTTATTTTGCTTCTGCCGTGTGGCTCATTTTTACATATTTTCAGTATACCCGTTCTCTGATCGGAGCGAAAATGGAAAAGTGGCAGGTTGCGCTTTCATATATCGTGATTGGGCTTTATATGTGTGTGATGGTTCTGAATCTGTTTTTCGGACTGATATTTACCTTCACGGAAGACGGACAATACGTCCACGGCCCGCTGTATTTATGTGTCTACATTTTGTCGTTTGTCTTTTTACTTGCCAGTTGGTTACTTATTTTTATTAACAGAAAAGATATCAGCACACGAAAAAAGACGGCGATACTGTTTTTCGGAATCATGGAAGTACTGGGCTGTACCTTGCAGCTTGTTGTTTGCCCTCAAGTGCTGTTGAGTAATTTCGGAGCTTCGATAGCTACAATAATTATTCTGTTTTCAATGGAGACTCCGGATTACAAAAATCTGGTAGCGACTCTTTCTGAATTGGAACTTTCCAAGGCGGAACTCGAAAATGCAAAAGCCGAGGCCGAAATTGCCAAAAATGAAGCGGAAGCGGCAAATGTTGCTAAGAGCGCATTCCTTGCGTCCATGTCACATGAAATCCGTACACCCATAAACGGTGTTCTCGGAATGAATTCCATTATTCTGAAGGAAGCCAAGAATCCCAAGATTTTGGAATACTCGCGAAATATCGACAATGCCGGCAACGGATTATTGTCTTTGATTAATGATATTCTTGATTTTTCAAAGATTGAATCGGGCAAAATGGATATAGTTCCGGTCAAATATGAACTTTCTTCGGTCCTGGCCGAGTGCTATAACATGGTATTTATGCGTGCACAGGAAAAGAATCTGGATTTGCTCTTTGAAAATAATGTCACGATTCCGAATGAACTCTACGGTGATGAGGTCAGAGTCCGTCAGATTATTACCAACCTGCTGACAAATGCCATTAAGTACACTGCTGAGGGAATAGTGGTACTGACTGCCGACTGGGAAAAAGTTGATGAAGACAATATGGTGCTCATCATTTCAGTCAAGGATACCGGTATAGGTATTTCAAAGGACAATATGGACAAACTCTTTACGGCCTTTGAAAGAATAGATACAAAACGTAACAGAAACATCGAAGGAACCGGCTTGGGATTGAAAATAACAAAGCAGTTCCTGGAACTTATGGGAGGAACCATTTCCGTAGAAAGTGAATATGGTGCCGGCTCTGAATTTACCGTCAGAATTCCGCAAAAGGTATGTGGTAAAGATTTGCTTGGCGATTTTGCCAACTACTCGCACGTTTCAAAGAACGGCGAACCTGTAGGCTTCAGAAGATTCCACTGCCCGAAGGGCAAGGTATTGGTTGTTGATGATGTTGAACTGAATATAAAAGTCATAAGAGGCCTGCTTAAAGATTCGGATCTTCATATAGATTCGGCCCTATCCGGAGAGGAGTGCCTGGCCAAAATCATGGAAGAAACATATGATGTTATTTTGCTGGATCATATGATGCCGGTAATGGACGGTATAGAAACGTTTAATAAGATGAAGGAGATGGAAAACTTCTTCAATTTAAGAACACCTGTTATCATGTTGACGGCCAATGCTATTTCGGGAGCCAAAGAGGAATATCTCAATGCCGGATTTACCGACTATTTAAGCAAGCCGGTGCGCGAGCAGGAACTTAACGAGATGATGATTAAGTATCTGCCGAGGGCCATTGTTACCATAGAGGACGGTACGAATCCTTCTCAGATGAATACTACCGTGGAACTTCAGAATCCGGAAGTACTCGAAGTTAACAAGGAAGCTTTGTCGGAGTTTGAAAAGAGATTTTCTTTCCTGGATGTAAAGTCGGGAATGAATTACTGCCTGAATAACGAAGAGTTTTACGAAAGTATTATTCGTGAATTCCGCAGTTCGAATAAGTACGAAGAAATACAGGAGTCGTACGATGAGGCTGATTTGAATAACTACGCTGTATTGGTTCATGCCGTTAAGAGCACTTCTTTGACCATAGGAGCTCCGAAAGTTTCGGAAATGGCCAAAGCCTTGGAGTTTGCCGCCAAAGCGGAAGACGTCGAGTTCCTAAGGAATAATCATTATGACTTCATGAGAGCGTACGGCGAGCTGTTAGATAACCTTGATGAAGTGTATGCGTAATTTCGAAGCCTAACTTTTTTAACAGGTTGATACTTGATGTATTGTTTGGATGTACGAGAGCTTGGATTTTATTAAATCCGAGCTCTTTTTTTGCGTATTGAATTATTGCAGAGCATATTTCGAATGCATATCCTTGTTTTCGGCATTCTTTTTTTATTACGAATCCCAGTTCCGGTGCGTCAAAGCCGTCGCGATTTGATAATCCGGCTCTTCCTATTATTTCCCCGGTGTCTTTTTTGAGAATGGTCCAGAGTCCATATCCGTAAAAAGGATAAATATCTTTTATGTAGTTACGCGTATAGAGCTTTTCATCCTCCGGGTCTTCAAAGAGATTTTCCATAAATTCGGTAACGGCAGGATCTTTATATATTTTGTAAAATGAGTCAACGTCGGAAACCAGCATCTCACGAAGCGTCAGGTTTTCGGTTGAAAGGATGGTCCAGGGAATGTTATTAAGGCGCTGATGTATTTTATACAGATAATCGAAGTCAATGTTTTCAATATCACTTACGGCATAATTGCAGGAAGGAAAAGAACAGCCTGAATTTTGGGCGTTAAGAAGCGGAATTACTTCCTGCCCTTGAGAAAGAAGTTGCTCCATTTCATCAGGTGTGTCCGTTACATATAAAATTTTTTCGTCTTGAAACTCATATTCATATACCATATATTTAGTATATGCTTTGAGATTGATTGCTTGCAAGGATTTCGAATGCAGGATTTTAAAAGAGTAAGGAGACAGAAAATGGCTAAAAACCCTATTGTAACATTTGAAATGGAATCCGGAGATATCATTAAAGCTGAATTATATCCGGAAATCGCACCCGAGTCGGTTAATAATTTTATCAGTCTGATAAAGAAAGACTTTTATAACGGACTTATTTTTCACCGTGTAATCAAAGGATTCATGATTCAGGGCGGTGATCCCCAAGGAACAGGAATGGGAGGTCCCGGATACAGCATTAAGGGTGAGTTTAACCAGAACGGATTTGAGAACAATTTGAAGCATACGGAAGGCGTTTTGTCGATGGCGCGTTCAATGATGCCGGATTCGGCCGGATCACAGTTCTTTATCATGCATAAAACATCGCCCCATCTTGACGGATCATATGCAGCTTTCGGAAAAGTAATCGAAGGAATGGAAAATGTTAACAAGATTGCGGAAACAAAGACAGACTGGTCCGACAGACCTTTGGAAGATCAGGTTATGAAATCTGTTACGGTGGAAACTTTCGGAGAAGAATATCCCGAACCGAATAAATTATAAAAATACCCCTAAACAGGGAGGATGCCAGGTATCTTGGGAATACCTGGCATTTATTATGAAAAAGTTTTATTTAAACAACAACTGTGTAATAGGCTTATCTGTTATCTTATAATAACAATATACAATTGAAAAATTAATAAACAATATTATGTAAATTAATAAACGGCAAACGATTTATGAACGAAATGTGAACAAAACGACAGAACAATTAAAAAAACATTGGCAAATTGTCGGAAAATAGCAAAAAGGCTTGAAAAAATGCGCGAAAATATTATAATAATAGATACTATAATCATATGAAAGGGGATTCCCAGATATGGAAAAGAAATCATCATTTAATTTGAGAAATATGCTTTTGCTCTTTTCGCTGTTACCGATTCTGATTGCTGTTATCGGAACAACTTTGTTTTCTGCTATAAAAACAACGGATGAGCTGGAAGCACAGACTAAGGAAACTCTTAAAACAGCATGTACCGGTTTGAGACAGTATTATGAAAAGATTTATAACGAGGCCGGTGCGATCGAATATGATACAACATATGTCGATTCAATGAAAGATTATGGTGTAGAACAGACATTGTTCATGGGAGATACCAGATTCTTTACTTCTATCAAAGACAATTCAGGAGCACGTATTGAAGGAACCAAGGCTTCGGATGCTGTTATTAATCAGTGTTTGAAGGGCGGTAGCGATTACTACTCTGATTCAGTTACGATTAACAACAAACTTTACTATGTTTACTACGAGCCTATGTACGGTCCTGACGGAGCTATCTTTGGTATGGCTTTTGCAGGAAAGACTTGCGAGAATGTTAATTCTACAATTTCCAGTCTTGTATGGACGCTGGTTATTATAGCTGCAGTTATTTTTGCAATCTTTGCCGTAATAGTTCTTATCCTTGCCAAGAAGGTTGCCGATCCTTTGATGGCAGTAGCTGAGGGCGTATCTGCAGTAGCAAGCGGTGATCTTAATAAGCCTGTTAATGTTAAGTCATCCGTTAAAGAAAGTAATCAGCTTATTACTTCTACATCCAAGCTGCAGACCAATTTGGCTAACATCATCGGACAGACCAAGACAACAGCCGGCTCTTTGATGGGCAATGCAGGCACTGTTTCTTCACTTGCCGAACAGTCAAATTCATCTGCTGAGCAGATTTCATTCGCTATGGAAGATTTGGCTCAGGGTGCTACTTCAATGGCACAGAATGTTCAGAACATTAATGAACAGGTTATCGAAATGGGTTATGCCATTAATGATATTTCTGAAAATGCCGAACACCTTTCAGAGTCTTCAAAGAATATTAAAGAAGCAAACGATAACGCTTCCGAGTACATCAAGAAAGTATCTGCTTCTTCTGAAAAATCCGTTGAAGCAGTTCACGGAATTTCTAAGCAGATTGCAGAAACCAATAATTCTGTTAAGAAGATTGAAGAAGCAGTTGACATGATTTCTTCTATCGCAGGACAGACAAACCTGTTAGCACTTAACGCTTCTATCGAAGCTGCTCGTGCCGGCGAAGCAGGAAAAGGCTTTGCGGTTGTTGCTACAGAAATTAAGAGTCTTTCTGAACAGTCAAATGACATGGCTGAACAGATTAAGCAGATTGTTGGAAATATTACAGCACAGTCAGAAGCTTCGGTTCAGTTATCATCCGATGTTGCCGAGATTATTTCTTCAGAACAGAATTACATCAAGGAAACTCGTGAGAAGTTCGATGTTTTGAATGTCGAAATCGAAGGTTCTTTGAATGGTATAAATGCGATTGCATCTAAGGTAAGTACTCTTGATTCCGTTAAGAATACGATTATCGGTTCTGTTCAGGACTTGAGTGCCATTTCCGAAGAGAATGCAGCTTCTTCTCAGGAAGTATCCGCTTCTGTTTCTAATATTGCCGATGCTATCAGAGACATTGCCAATAATTCAAAGGATATGAACGAGATGGCTGAAAGCCTCAATGCTGCAGTAAGTTTCTTCAAGTAAGATTGAAGGATTCACTTCCAAGCGTATATAAAATTAATTTGTTAGCCTCCGGATTTTTCCGGAGGCTAATTTTTTCCCCGATATGACCGATATATTATTCAAAGGTCACAGACAGCATGCTTGTGCTTCAGTTTTTATTAACCTGACTTTATTAAGAAACTGAATCACTAGGACCAATTAATATTAGGAACCACGGATGGCACATTCAAGTACGGATACTTAGATGTGCCGTTCTTTTGTTTTTTGAAAAAGGAGGTTTGAAAGACACATTTGTGGTTAAGTTGATTTAAGGAGGAAAAATATGCGAATAAATTCCGGAATCATAGGAATGGAATCCGCACGAACATATTCTCAAAGTGAGGGTATGTCCAAAACCTATTCACAAGATGTGACAAACAATTTTTCAGAGGGTACATTTTTAAATACCCTGTTAAGCGATCAGCCGATGAATCAGGAGGATCTGCCAAAAGAACAACCCCGGGAAGACGAATCGATTAATGATGATCCGGTTTCTGCGCTTTCGGAGATTCGAAACAGAATGCTGGATCGAATGAATCGTATCGGTACGGACAGGTACTCGTTGGCCGAAGAAATCAATCGAATGCGAGAAGAATGTATTAATATGCTGCTTCGACTTCTTTTCCCGGACAGAGAATTGAAAACCAAAGATATTGCGCCGATGTCCGAAGAGGATTGTGATTATTCGGATACTTACGGTAATGATGCTTTGGGAAATACGAAAGGGATGATGATTCAATCCAGAACATCATACTTTTACGAAGAAAGCGAGAGCACATTCTTTAGTGCGGTGGGACACGTTAATTGTGCGGACGGA
This sequence comes from Lachnospiraceae bacterium, assembly GCA_045640905.1. Lineage (GTDB taxonomy): Bacteria > Bacillota > Clostridia > Lachnospirales > Lachnospiraceae > JAILLW01. The sequence goes on along the minus strand of JAZUFW010000087.1, from coordinate 1,250 downwards.
AAAACCGTAGACATTAATATTGATGTAAGCATGTCGCGGTCATTTAGCATGGAATATGCCGAGGAACTTGAGTATTTCGAAGTGGCACTGACAGACCCGTTGGTAATCAACTTCAATGGAGCTTCTACGGATTTGACAGACCAAACTTTCTATTTTGACATCGATTCTGACGGAATCGAGGATGAAATATCCAATCTGATAGACGGATGCGGCTTCCTGGCTCTCGATATAAACGATGACGGCATCATTAACGACGGAAGTGAACTTTTCGGAACAAAATCCGGTGACGGATTTTATGATTTGGCCGAATATGATTCGGATAACGACGGTTTCTTGGATGAAGATGATGAGATTTTTGATAAGCTCAGAATAATGTGCGTTGATGAAAACGGAAATCAACAACTGTATTCCCTTAAAGAAAAGGATGTAGGTGCAATATATCTGAAAAGTGCCGGAACGAGGTTTTCGCTGAATGATCCGACTACCAATGCCATGCGCGGACAGATTCAGAGCACCGGAATATATTTACATGAAGATGGCAGCACGGGTTTGGCCTTTCAGATGGATTTGGCCAAAAGAGCAAAAGCTAAGGCTGCATATGCGTGAAATCAAACATCATTTTTTCGAAACAAAGTTATATATTTACAGAAAGTGAAGTGATACCATAATCAAACAAAATATAATTTTGGAGCGAAAAAATGGCGAAGACGGTTAAAGTATCGGATATGACTTCGGGAAATCCCACGAAGCACATATTGGTTTTTGCACTTCCCTTATTGATAGGGAATATGTTTCAACAATTGTATAATACGGTCGATTCTTTTGTGGTAGGAAAGTTTGTCAGCGCAGAAGCGTTGGCTGCCACGGGAACCTGCAGTTCGACATCGTTTTTGTTTTTTGCGTTGAGCTCCGGACTGGCTATCGGAATAGGAATTATCATTTCACAGTACTTCGGAGCCGGTGATGAAAAGGGAATTCGAAACACGGTAGCCAATTCTTTTTACATTTTGATAGCATCGGCACTCATTGTATCGTTGCTCGGAATTTTCCTGGCCAGACCGTTGCTTACCTTGCTTAATACGCCTGCCGACATAATTGATGATTCCGTATTGTACTTGCGTACATCCTGTTTCGGAATTATTTTCATTGCATTATATAACGGAGTGGCATCTACCTTAAGAGCCCTTGGAAATTCGAAAACACCTCTGGTATTTTTGATAATATCCAGTTTTCTGAATATCGGATTTGAC
>JAZUFW010000086.1:0-3446 GCA_045640905.1 Lachnospiraceae bacterium | reverse complement strand
CTTACGTTTATCCATTTCATCTATATAGATCTCAACAAAATCTTTATTTTCAAGTTTTATAAGCAGCTGCTTTACATTCTGATGAGAACTACCAACGATTTCTGCAAGTTCGTTTATCGAAGGATCCTCTTTACACATATTCATGCAAATAATGAGAAAAAACTGTTTCCAGCTTATTTCCTTCATCTGACTATCAGCCATTGCCTGGAATCTGTTTTGAAAAGCACTTAATAAACCAAGTAAATAATATGAGGAATTTATCCCTTTAATTTCTATATTATCATCATTCACAACTTCTTCTATTCTCATACGCCGCTCCTTTAGGTAATATATTACCTTTGCATAGATTATAATTCGGCTCACGTATTTGTCAAGAAAAAAGGTGAGTCCTTCGGGACTCACCTACCAAGTTTCAATCAACTATTCTTAATTTTATAATATTCTTCCGCGTCAATCCCAACATTTACATGTTGTTTTGCTTTTGCATTTTGATTAACCAAGAGACAAACGGTTTCACAATTCGCGGTGTTAGGAAACATATCAACCGCACATGCACGTTCAACTTTATATCCTGCCAAAAGGAAACTCTCCAAATCACGAACCAAACTGGTAGGTTTGCAGGAAATATATATCAATTTGGAAACTCCGTAATCAATTATCTTTTTTAGAGCCTTCGGATTAACACCGTCACGCGGAGGATCCAGAATAACGAAATCAGGCCGTACATCGATATTATCAAGGACCTCTAATACATCTCCGGCTATAAACTCACAATTATCCAGTCCGTTCAACTGTGCATTTTCACGTGCCTTAAGTACTGCTTCTTCAACGATTTCCACACCGTAAACCTTTTTGCAAACCGGCGCCATCAATTGTGCTATGGTACCCGTTCCGGAATACAAATCAAACAAGACAGCGTCCTTCTTTCCGTTAACAGATACATCCCCTATATAATTTCGCGCTGTTTCATACAGCACTTCAGCTCCCAGCGAGTTGGTTTGGAAGAACGAAAACGGTGAAATATGAAACCTTAATCCCAGCAATTCCTCATCAATAGTGTCCCGCCCGTAAAGAATATCGGTTCTGTCAGATTGTACCACATCCGACAAGGCGTCATTTACGATATGAAGAATCCCGCATATCGTTCCATTAGTTAAATCAAGTTTTAACATTTCTTCTTTCCAACCATTGAGATACTCATCTTCACTTATCCCAAGCTTGTCGTATTGAGACGATGTAACCAATCCCACCAGCATTTCTCCCGTTTTGGTTCCCTTTCGAACCAGGAGATGACGCAAATATCCTGTGTGTTTCATCTTATGATAGAAGGAGGTTCCTTCGAAATAATCACATGTGCTATTTAATACTTTCCTGTAGTCTTCATCAACTATGCGACAGTCAGATACCTTTTCCACATCATAAAACGAGCCTCTTTTATGCATTCCCAATGCCAGCGGTCCGCCCATGTAGCTGTCCCCGAAGCTGAACTCCATTTTATTTCTGTATTCATAAGCCCGAGGGGACCCTTTTATCGATTCAAACACATATTCATCTTCCTGCCTAAACAGAACCGAATCCAGCAAACGCTTGATCTGTCCCTCTTTTATTTTAAGTTGTTCCTCATACGGCAGATTCATATAAGTACATCCTCCGCAGAACTCAAAATGCGGGCATGGGCTCTCTATTTCCTCGGGGGATTTTTTCACAACGGATAATAGTCTTCCTTCCAAGTAACCGTTTCTTTTCTTTGAAACCATGAATTCGACTTCTTCTCCGGGAACAACATTTTTGATAACAGCTGTTTGGTTATCGCATTCCACAATTCCTTTCCCGGGAAAATCTACTCTCTTTACTATTCCGCGTTGTACATCACCCTTCTTCATACTTTACCTCCAAAATAAAGGCGCACATTATTGTGCGCCTTCACCTTCATCTTCATTTTGCTTTGCATCAACTTCGACTTCGTCTTCGTCATCCCAGTCTGTCAAGTCATCGTCATCTTCGAAAAAATCATCATCGAAGTCTTCAAACTCCTCAAACGAGTCTTCCAAATAATCGGGGCGCAGGAACTTGTATAGTAAGAAGCCTGCTGCCGCACACACAACAACCAAGCCAATGATTGCCAGCACCCATATCCAGGTATTGTTCTTTTTCTTTTCTTCGATTTCTTCATTCTTTTTCAGCAAAGCTCTGAAATCGGCCAGTTCTTTCAAATCCTTAAAATTCTTTAAGTCTATGTCTTTTATATTTCCCACAAAATCAGATTCTTTAACAAGATCTATCATGTCATCGAATTTGCTTTTTGCATCTTTAATAGTCATATGAAACCTCCGTAAATGCATTTCTCATTCCTATTTGGTTAAAAGCTACCGTTAAATTATACCGCATTTGACCAGTTTTGCAAATGCCGCATACATAATCTTGGTTCCGTAATCATCAAAGTCCACGGTCACCTTATAGTCCCTGGCTCCGGGTTCAATATCAAGAACTGTTCCTTCACCGTACTTAACATGCTTTACCCTGTCGCCAACTCCATAATCCGGTTTTGAAGGAACGGTACCGGCACTTTGTGCAGGCATTCCTTTGGTAATTCCCGCTCCCTTTAGCGAATCCAATCCGCCTGCAATAAATGGTTTGGCATACGACGGAGTCTCGCTCTTTTTCAAATAGGCAACAGGTCTGTTATATGAATAAGGTTTCGAAGCTGCCGTGCTTATGGCGTTCTCCGAAGGTGTATACTCTTCCAAGCGTCCTTTGGGGATTGTATTATCCAGCAATGAAGAAGGAATTTCTTTAACAAATCTGCTTATGGCATTATATTGAGTTTCACCGCGAATCATTCTGGATCTGGCATATGTTATCGTCAAATCCTCCTTTGCTCTCGTAATGCCGACATACGCCAGTCTTCTTTCTTCTTCAATCTCCTGTTTATCGTCAGAAACTATGGTCATGTATCCCGGAAATAATCCATCTTCCATTCCGGCCATATATACATGCTTGAATTCCAATCCTTTGGCTGAATGTAGTGTCATCAAGAGAGCTCTGGGAATATCGGTTTCAATATTATCAATATCAGCTACCAGCGCTACTTCTTCAAGGAACGATGATAAAGTGGCTCCCTCATGATCCTTTTCAAACGCCACAGCTTTTGATATTAATTCTTCAATATTGTCAATTCTGTTCTGCGCCTCTTCTTCGGTCTCGGCATCAAATTCCTGAATATAGGACGTCTCTTCCAAAACTTCGCGAATCAGTTCATGTACCGGAATAATTGAAGCCTTTGTGCGTAGAACCACTATCATATTGGCAAAGGCCCTGAGTTTTGATGAGCTTTTCCCCAAGGTAGTAATATTCTCCGAGTTTTGCAAAGCCTCAAAGAAACTGATTTCATTTTGTAGAGCATAATCGGATACTTTATCAATAGTAGTATTACCTATTCCTCTCTT